>RPQS01000120.1 GCA_003818605.1 Candidatus Zhuqueibacterota bacterium
CTTAGCATTCCTCCAGCTAAAAAAAGCCCCCATCACGAGGGCTTTCTTCATGTCCCGACGCAGCTAAAGTCCCGCTTTTCTGCCGGACAAAATGGAACAGGCTGCATTCGCAACGCTACACACGCCGCGAAACAGCTGACAGATGCAACTACTGTTCATCGCCTTTGGTTTCCTCCTGCTCCATCGTATCGCAGGCTTTCAGCATGCCTTGGGCGACGGCTTTGACGATGGCGCATATTTCTTTCTTGTCCATGAGTCTCCTTGGTTAGTGTGTGGTGTGAACTCGCTCTTCGATGAGAGCGACAATTGCCTCGAAGCTCCGTTCGGTCACATCGGCGATGGTCTGAATACATGCATCACGCGTAGCTTCAGCGGAGATTTCGCCGTTGTCATGCCAGTCAAGAGTCAACGCCATAAATAGGGCGTCCAGCAGCTTTCGTTCTCGATTGGTCATCGCGGCTCCGTCAAGAGCGTGAATGTTGCCAAATCAAGAATCACGCGACGCGGGATTTCTTCGTCATTGACGAATCGCTTGACCAAATTGCAGATGATGCTGGAAGCCATTAGTGGCGTGAAGCAAATGCTCCGTGCTGTGCAAGGTTCCTGCAGTGCCTGATCGTCGTGCACAATCGTTTGCGAATAGAAGACTCTGTCGTCTCGCACCTGCGGCCGCACAGCATAGACGATCAGTGTTTCCAGCCCCATGCGAGCATCGATATACAGACGCACTTGCGACTGCTCGCGAACTGCCTTCCAGATTACCGACCGCGAAGCCATCGAGTCCACGGCGGAGATCACAACTTCAGTTAACGGCTGATCCACGTATCGCCGAAGTGAATACTCTATCAGGTCGCCGCTGTAGAATTCCATCAGATCGCGGAACGCTTCCGCCTTAGCAACGCCGACGTCAGAACAACGGTACATCTGGTTCGATACATTGTGATCTTCCACAAAGTCTGCATCGAAGACTTTGAGATTGGCAGCGCCCATCTTGACCAGAAACAATCCCGTTACGCTGCCGATGGATCCTAATCCAATAAGGGTAATACCCAAATGGGAAAGCCTGCCTGCATCGAGGACATCCTGCTGGCGAAGGAATCGATCTTGCATGTGGACTCCTAAAACGGTTGTTCATCAAAGTCACACGGCTCCCATCCCAGAAAGTCCAGCTCGTCCTGAAGCTCGATGTCTGTCAGTGCTCCCCGTTCCCGCGCCGCATGAAGATCGTGTGCCCGTTCGTAGTTGGTGATCTTGCCGTTGCCAGACAACAGGCCGTTTTCGATGACCTTGGCTTTGAATTCCTGCAGACACTGCTCGGCCAAGCCATCAACCAGTGGATAATGCACATCCCACGAGACATCGGTGACGAACAGATGGCAGGGATGATACTGGTCAAGACGCATCATCGTGTGACGCTGTTTGTTCACGACCAAAGACAGCAAGTATTCTCCGTTGGCAAGCCCTGCAATGCAATCATCGTCTGTCCCGGACCAGAAAACGGACATGCTGCCATGCGAATGCGCCCAACATCGAAGCTTGCGACTGTCGATTCCCTGTGCTTCCAGATTCATGATCAACTCCGCAACACTGGCAGCGTCCATCATCGTTTCATCCAGGGAGCAACACTGCTTCACGAGGAAGAAATCACTGACAAGCAGGGCAGTGATCATGCCAGTGTTCGCATCGCGGATTTCTTCGACAAGCCCCAGACATGAGACTTCACCGCGAGCAACATCCGTCCACGTCCAGAACTTGTTCATCGCCAAAGCGTCCACTTGTATCTTAATGCCGAGTGCGACGGGATCACGCGGCCTGTTCTTCGGCAACTGCATGCGTTTCCTCCAGTTCTTCTTTCGGACGATTGGGGCAATCTTCTTCACTGTGGTCATCGTATTGCTGACAATTTTCACACCACCAGCAGGATTCACACTCGCTGACGTCATGTCCATATTCATCGCACCAGCTACAGTACGGTTCGTCTTCGTCGGACTCTTCTTCCCAGTTGGGATCCCACTTCTCGATGCGTTGATACGGATCTGCCTCGTTGTAGGTCGTCAAGAACTGATGCACCAACTGAAACAACCCGAAGAGATCGAGCTCGCCGGCAAGACGACTGACAAGATGGCCGCAGTTCCCCCAACATATGTTCGTTGATTCGTCCGTGACATGCGGATGGATGTATCCGTTCGCATTTGTTCCACCGCTGATCGCAACTTTGCCCTGCCGCAAATCAACCGTGACTTCATACGCGTCGAAGTGATAGGTGCAGCCATCGTGCTCAATGTCAATCGGGTGGGTAACACCCACCACAGCGTTGTCTTCGATACGAAAACCCGCATACACCGCAGGCACAAGTTTCATGAGATCTACAAACGTTCGCGTTGATCGCGCCTTAATCCACTCCGGAGCCTTCTCGAACATCTGCAGAATCTGATGATCTGTTTCGAGCTTACGCGAGAGTTGCATCTGTTGCAGTGCAAGTCTCTCGAGTTCGTATGAATCTTCGCGTATGCTGGATTGCAGTTCGCGCTTCCGATCATGAACACAGGCGGCGATGCCGTTCACCAGTTGATCCCGCATCTCATGCCGATACGCTCGACAGAGCCTGGGCAGATGCTGGTCAATCAGCTTGCGCACAATTGCCAAAGCCGGAGTGTTCTTCGGCCACACGAGAAAGATCAGCCACTGCTTGCCGACGCGAGCTACTGGCTGTTCTTCAATCACGATCAGATCCCCGGACAGGCTCTTGCCGAAGTCGCTGTCAAGAGCGAACACGGAATCACCGAGACTTAAGCTCGGAATTGCCCCTTGCGGCATTGCCACCACCACACCATTCCGATCCCAGCCATCAAGCTGCCAGCTCTCTGTATGCAGAGCAATCGGCACGTGAAACTTCTGGGCATAGAACTGCACCAAATCCTGAATTCGTTCGATCATGTTGATTTCCTCCGGAGGAGAGAAAGGCCCCAGTCAATTCACAACTGGAGCCCTCCTCATTGTAGTAGACAGTCAGGAATGCTGCCTACCAACCCCCGCCTTTCACTTGCGGCACCAGCGTCAGCACGGCTCCTTCGACGACGATGTCACTGTCGAAGCAAGGCACGCCGTTCAGGTGCCGCGTGTACGCCGAATCCTTCGGGAAGCCAGCCTGCTGAATGGCTTGCTCGACGGTTGTTCCATCGGTGATTTCAATTTCTTTGGCCGCGCGACCAAGACATAAGACCTTGACCTTCATGAATCGTCTCCTTGAGAGGGTTGATCAACTTTGCCGTCCCGCGACTGCGGAACGAACCTTGGTTCAACTTCTTATGCCAGAAAGCGAAATCTACAGCTCAAGACGAATCAATCACAATTTCCAACATTGAATTGGAGTGGTTGTGTCTAATTACATGGCTTCATCTCAAGGTCGACGTAAGTATTGAATGTCACCCTTGGAATTATTACATTTAGATGAACCAATCACCCACTCATCAAGAGTACCTACCATGCGATTCCGACAGGACGACTTCGAAAAGCGAATCAGCGATGATACACTTCTTCCGCTTTCGGTTACTTACGAGGACACTCACTTGGACGACGATGATAAATACCAGTATTTTGACGTGTTCTTCTATGATCGCTGTACCCCGGAGATAAAGAGTCACACAAAAGATGATGACGTTTTTCGTTTTGACGGGTATGTTTTAACTCCGGGATTCGCGAAAGCGATCAAGACGATTGCGCCCTATGCGATATGTAATGAACCTATACTTATTGAAGGTGCTAACGGAACAGGCAAGGAGACCCTTGCGCAGTGCATTCATCAGAGCTCTGGGTTGTCCGGACCATTTGTTTGTGTGGATTGCGGAAACTGCACTCCTGACGAATTTAGTCGGGCAATGATTGGAGCCAGAGCAGGACAGGGTCTGGTAGAACGTGCGAAAGACGGATCGCTCTACTTAAAAGACATCGAAAAACTGACGCTGCCGATGCAGGATGTCCTTTTCGAACTTTTAAAACCATTGTTAGATACCGATCATGACGATTACGACGAAGAGGATGAAATGCAGATCATTGCTTCTTGTAATCCGAACATCAAGACAATGTTGACTCAAAAAAAGTTTAGTCGCGACCTCTATCGAATTCTAAAAGAGGGGTATGCTGTTCTGCCTCCGCTTCGCGAACACGCTGCTTCGATATTTCCGCTTTTCAAACTGTTCATCGAATCTACCCGTGCAAAGCCAAAAGGGACAACCAAGAAAGTCAAATCCTCAAAATCCGAGCATCTGTATACCTATGATAAAGATGTCAAGGCGACTCTGAGCCGTTTCGAGTGGCCGGGGAACTACGACGACCTGATCCGATGCGCCGAGCGAGTAAGACAAGAGGTTGAAGAGATTCCTGGCCCGATCACGGGAGCCATGATCAAGAAATGCCTTACCGGACCGGTGAATGTTCATACACGCAATGCTGACGTTCCGGTGTCGATTACTGAAACGAAGGTCGCGGTTAAGCCTGCACCAGAGGCATTGCCTGAAGCAACGACTGTTGTTAAGGGCAAGGATACAGAATTGGCTGTGCTTAGTGACCAGGAGAAACTGATTCGCAGCAAGACTACGACCTATCTTGACGCCATAAAGAAAGGCGAGAAGGGACTGAGTGAGACACTTGGAGCGTATTTTAAGCGCACCGGATTCCGTGGCCAGCATCGTATTCCGGTAGCCCGACGTATCGTCCTCGCATATGCCAAGTTCATCACAAATGAAGTCCGCTTGATCAGGGCACTGGGATTTGTGAAGGGTAAGCCCAAGGACACCGAAGAGCTCAGTGTCTGCCCCATCAACAAGAATAACTTCACGACCTTTCTGGCCGAACTTAACCTGAAGCTGACAACAGTGCGCGATCCGATCACTTACGATGACCTACCACCCGAGGAGCAAGAATGGCTTCGGCAGGTCAAGCGAAAGTCCGTCCTGTAGCAGTTAGCCAAAATATCCGATTGTCCGATGCCCAACACCTGTTGGGCTTTTTTTTCGCCCTTAGACGGACACTTCCGCGTTAGGCTAAGTTAGCCTGAATCAGAATACATGACTACGGGGTTGCGTTCATATATATTGCGGGCAACTTCGAAGCCCACAGTTGATGGCGTTCGCGACGCCTTTTAAGTCGACCGGGCCCGGTCGCACAAACCCCAGCAATGAGGATGTGCGGCCATGTTATCACGACAGCCTTATCACGCCAGATTTGAAATCCCGATCCGTGGATTGACCAAGGAGGAAGCGTTCACCGATTATTTTGCCAGAAGGAGTGGGAGCCTTATTGATGAAAACGATGATCAGAGCTTCCGACTTGATCGAGCCATGTTCTCATTAGTGCGGTCGGATTCAGCAGATCTGGACCCAACCGAAGACACTGAGATACTTGATAATCTCGAGTTTCTATGCTTGGGATCAGAGCAGGTATTCATCCCCAGCGCCGACTTGTCGGCATTGAAGCAGGAAGAAACTGGATCTCGCCAAGTTGATGCTCTTGCCAAAGCGATGCAGTCGCTTACCGATTTACAAGCTACAGCACTGTGGCTATGGGCGAGAGGATTGACTGAACGTGATGCGTCTGATTTCCTATGCATTAGTCAACCCACGTACCATGAGATCATCCACGGGAAAAATGGCATCGGTGGAGCCATTCGCAAGCTTTTCAAGTATTTCCAGAAACACCCTATCACTTCTTTATAAGGTGTAGGGACTGCGGAACTGTTCTTTGACATAACAAATCTTCCAATCGGAAGGGATTTCCAAATCCGCAGCTTATCCTAATGGTTATTGGATAAAAACAAATCCAGCGAAGTCGACGCTGAAGTACCCAACCGGGTGGTACCGGGGAAAGGAAGAAAGCAAGATGAACTTAGTTCTTTATAAAGAAGCCGTAGAGCGGCTCGGTGTGACCAACGAAGAAGTCTTCAAACGGGACACCAAGCGCTTGGGGTGCTTCTATCAACGCTCTGGCATCATCAAGATTGACGTTGACAAATTTCAATCTGCGATGGATGCCGAGTTCGAAATGGCCGCAAAAGATGTTTCCGCGCCGAAAGCGAGAAAGCGCAGCGCGGGATCCGATTTAGGAATCGTTATGGCTCGCTTGTCGCAAGACGAAAAACGTCGTAAGGCGAAGCTGCAGAAAATTGCGGACGTCAAAGAGGCGATGGTCGCGACGAAAACGGCGTACGAACGCGGCAAACTGCAGCGTGAATTGAAGAAGCTCGAGAACGAACTCAAGCTTCAAGATGAGCGCCACATCGCTGATGAACAGCGCCGCGACGAAATCCTGAATTCCGAAGACAGCAATTAACCTACGGAAGATACCGTGCAACAATCCAGAGCGCCACCCGCAAGGGTACAGCAAGATTCTAGCCGACTCTCTTGACAACTGTTACGAGTTGGAGACCAACGGATCGCGACGGCAAGGGTGGACTCGGGCAGATTCAGCAATACGATGAATTGCTTCTGCGCGACGATGCAAAGCCCGGGTTCCACCAGGCCGTCTGAGTCCGACAACGGCGAATCGGAATCTCAGGCGTAGTGACAACAATCGCCGGTTAACTAAACTTCCCGGACGCCGATCAGCGCGACAATTTGCACGACATCATGGTTGGCGTCTGGGCAACCACAATTGAAATACCATTTCAAATCAAGGAGAACATCATGTCCACGAGAGCTATTGTGAGAGTGCAGGGTGTAGGCCCAGCAAGCAAACAAGATACGTGGAACATCTATTGTCACCACGATGGCCAATGGAACTATATCGGTGCCATTGTGAACCATATCGCACATCTGGCGAGCGAGAATGACTGCAATGTAGTCGGCGGATATGGTATTCCAAACATCGCTTGCGAAACGGACAAGTTTACCGTCTACCTAATTCAACAACTCGGCTTTGTGGGTTACGACAGTGCCTATTTGACGACACGCAATCCCGAGAACGAACTTGCTTCAGAATTTACCGACATCGAATATCTCTACATCGTTTCCATCGATGGCGAAGGGGTAATTGTGGTCGAAACGTATCGGCCCAACATCCAAACACGAAAGTTCGAGGTCTGCAATTTCTTTCAAGCGGAGCTTGAAAGGGGTGTAGATCGCATTGCGGACTTGTTTCCGGAATAGGCGCCGTGCATTAAGGCAGCGATAACGCAGGTAGCCACAACGTTCAACATAAGGAGGATGCCATGAAGGCGCCAAATCCCGGGTTGATCAAGCCCTTCAATCTTGATCCCGCAGAATATGATGCGATGTACAACGGGCCGTTGCCGGAAAAGCTCACGGCAGTGCTCTTCCTCAGCGGCAACATATCGACGGAGGAATTGTGGGAAAAGTTGGAGAGTTGCCTGGATGATAACGACTCCGATAAAAAGTATCCCGGATTCAGCAGTCCAGCATTTCTGTCGCCGGCGAGTGTGGGTTTGAGCATCGAAATCGCACTCGTAACCGCGCGTACATCAAATTGGCGAGAGTATTCGCGTGGTTGGCATTTCGTGCTGCCCTTTACCGACGATTCCTGGGACATCCAACTCGCATTTCTGGATGGTTCACGGAACCATCGCTTCCAACCGCTGGATGCCTTGGCAGTCTCCATGGATATCCACGATCATCTATGTCAGGCAGCCGGATCGCTGGAATCTGCAGATCACGGCCTTGTGTCCACCCTCTTGGCGCACGCGGAAGATTTCCAACTCATTGTGGGCGACATCTATCGCCGCCATTGGGGCTTCATGAACCGCAAGCTTATAGAGTACCGCAACAAGGTCTTGGTTTCCGCCGGAGCCCTCGTCCGCGACCTCGATCCTGTCGCTGAGTATGAACGCTTCATCCAGGCAGGCGGCAAGTACTTCTTAGACTATCCGGTGCTGTGCCCGTAAACAAATCAACCGACATCATCCAGTGGGCGGCAAGTCGACACCGCCTGCTGGATCACCAGATTCGATAATCACGGCATGCAGGATAATGGCATAAGTAATAGTAGGATTCCTGCAGGCGTTTTCACATGTGAAGACAAAGAAGCTGAAAGAGGTGAGACGATGAACACAACAAAAACGCGTCGAGGACGCACACGGCCATAGTAGCCGTCTCCTCGAGTAACGAACGCACCGCATATCAGTGCGCGATCATTGCCGAGGAGGAGTAAGGATTATGCCGAGTTTACGCAGAAGAAGACTCAAATCAGGGAATTTCGTTTGGGTTGTCGATTATCGAATCGATGGCAGAGCGAAGCTCCACTCGCTTGGCGATATTGACAAGCTCACGGCGCAACGACTGTACTATGAGTTCTGTGCAAAGCTCTTGGGCGGAGAGGAGCTGCCGCAAACATCGTCGCCCGCCAAGAGCAAGCGCCTTGCCGACATCATAGATCAGCAAGCGACTTTACAGCGGGCATCTCGGCAGAGACGCATCCCTGACTTGGAGCGGGAGTACATGGCATACAGCCGGGCGAACAAAGCCGAGAACACTTGTGAGATCATCCAGATTGCGTTTTGGAAGTTTCGCGAGTTCGCGGACGACATTCCCCTCGAAGACGTTTCGTTTCAGCTGATCGAAGGGTTCAAGGCGTGGCGACTGAAGTCCGTTAATGGTACGACTCTGAACATGAGTCTTCGCGCATTGAAAGCGGGATTTGAGTATGCAGTGAAGGTGGGTTGGCTCCAGCAGAACCCGTTCAAAGGAGTGAAACAAGTGAATATGCCGGAACCAGATTATCCCGTTTACTTGGAAGAAGATGAAGTAAAGCAGCTTCTGGCGGCGATTGCCGATGTGGAGTTCCGGCGGTTAATCCGTTTCTTCTTGCTGACAGGTTGCAGACGAACCGAAGCCATGTGCATTGATTGGCGAGATATTGATCTCGAGAAGCGCACCCTCGTGCTTCGAGCAAGCACGACGAAGACAAAGCGTAATCGCGTCCTGCAGATCGGCGATAAGCTTCACGACTTGCTTATTGAGCAGAGCCCGAAGAAGCAGGGTCGGCTGTTTCCCCGATGGAAGTCTGGATCGGTGACGGTCATGTTCCGGCGATACATCAAAGAATGCAATTTTAACCGGAAGATCACGGTGCATTCGCTGAGGCATACGGCGACAGTGCATTTCCTCATGGCAGGGGTCGATATGTTTACTATCTCCCGCATCCTCGGCCACACATCCGTCAAGGTTACCGAAACCGTCTATGCACATGTCCCCGCTGACCACAAACGGGAAGCCATGGACAAGCTTCCGTTCTGACGATTTTACCACTTTGTCGTCACAAATGTCGTCACGTCGTGACGACAGTGTGTTTTCACAAGTTCACAAGAGCCCTCATTTGGGGGGCTCTTTTAGTTGGTACTTGCGAATGGCGGAAGGAAGAACAGCATTTCATCAACATGCCCGACATCCCTCTGCTAATTGCAATAAGGACTCAGGTTACATTGCCGACATATCCCAATAACAACGCCCCCGACATCAATCTGTCAGGGGCTTAACTTTTTTGCGGAGAGACGGGGATTCGAACCCCGGATACTGTTTCCAGTATGCACGCCTTCCAAGCGTGTGCCTTCAGCCACTCGGCCATCTCTCCAAAGTAAATCCGAAATGAGAAATTAGAAACCGGAAACGGATACGAAGACTGTTTTCATTTCAAGTCTCCGGTCTCAAGTCTTAGTGTTCACGCTCCGGTTTCGACGACGCCAAGCTGCGTCATCATTTTCAGCGAATCAATCACCGCACCCACTTCCACGATGCGCTCGTTCTTGAAACGGAAGATATTAATACCCGGCACGGCAATCGTGTGTCCCGTAGCGGGAACTCCGTGATAGTTTCCGTGATGTGTGCCATACATCGTAAAGCGGCTGGCCACGCAATCGCCTTCGGCGATGCTGACGTCTACCGCCATGCGGAAATGATTGAAGGCCACGTGCATCATGGCCGCAAATTGCTTGAATTCAGCCCGGCTGTGAATCGCGCCGAACGGTCCGTTAAAGACGAAATCGTCGCTAAGGATTTCGTCCGCCACATTCAATTGGCCGCCGGAAAACAAGTCTTCGCAATAGCGGCGAACGATGGCTTTGTGGGATTCAACGGACATAGGACAATCTCCTGTTGTCAATATGTATGGCTATGCACGCGGTGGAGAATTTTACGCCGCGCGTTTTTTCATTTCGCCACCCCCGTCGAATTCGCCGGAAAAAATCAGAACAAGCCGGGCTTGCCGAGCAGCCTGCGCATCAAACCGATTTGACCGACGTGATATGCTTCGTGGCAGGCGAACGCTCCCACGCGATCGGCAACGGTTCCACCGCTCTTTACATGCGGCAGCACATCGCACGGATCCGCGAGTTTTGTTTCCACGGCCGTCAGCGTATCGGTCAGCGAGTTCAGCGTTTCCTCGATTAAAGTTTGCAATTCGGAAACCGATTTCGCCTTATCCGCTGAATACTTGCCCGCCTCCTGCCCGCCGTACATGGCCATCAAAGCCGGATACCAAGAAGGTTCCGCTCCCAATGCTGACAGTAATTTACCGCGCGCAACGATGATGTGTCCCGCGATCCAGTTCACGCTCTTGCCCGCCGTTTCGATCTCGCGCAGCGATTCATCACTCGTGACGTCGGCTAAAAGCCGCGTGAGAGTCATTTGGTTGAACTGAAACTGGCGGATAAGATTAATCGCAGCCATCGTTGCTCCGGTTATCAGTCAACGATTCATCGCGTATCCTTCCAATTCCACCACTTTAATTTCTCCGGATCGCGGCCGCCTTCGGCATAATATACGGCACAGCGAAACGCGTAAAGCAAGCAGCGGTCTTGCACGGCTCCCGCATGGCGATTGGAAAGTTTGTAGAGCGATTCCGGATTCTTCCCCTTCAAATCGCCGACCGACCGTATGCCTATATGGCGTAAATCGGACGCGATGGATTTTCCGATGCCGGGAATTACTGTCAGTGGATCTGCCGACACGTGAAGGTTACCCCGCTTTTTCGAACACACAGCCATTGTCGGTCTTCCGACCGGTCCGCGCAACGAATCTCGCATTAGCGGATAATGGCGCTTCTACACTTTCGCGCAGTCTGTTGTCGCGGCTTTGCCGCGCGCAAACAGCCTGCGGCTGGCGGTGAGGGAGGGATTCTATTTTGCCCCTTCTTATTCCTGACTAGCTTATCGAATAACATGCATTAAGTGCATTAATAACAATATCTGTTTCCGAATACATGTTGGAAGATTTTAGTTTGGATTAGCTCAGTTTATCAAAGTAGTTGGCACATTTTGCTACCGAGAGCTGCGTTTTTTCCCCTTTAATCCGCTCGACAGATACGCATCTAAATCCGTCCTACGGAATTTCTTGTTTGGCGTTCGAGGAATGACCCCCGACTCTGCCAACTTATACATTTTGCTTTTCGACACGTCAATGTATTTCGCTGCCGTGTTCGTGTCCATGAGGTCTGGCGGTCTAGCAATAACCTCTATAGTCACCTTGCTGCCCGCCAAAGACCGCTGGACAATATACGCACGGAAGGGAATATCTTTCAAGTTGGATTTTAGCTTAGCAAAGAAACCATCGTCATCGTCTTTCACCATTTCACCTGTTACTTCAACCGCTCCCTCCCGACCTACTGTTATCCAGTATTGAAGGCGATTAGCATCAGCCAGACTACTCATTCTCTCGAATTAGACCCGCTATATAAGACTTGGTCTTGTCCACGCTCCAGTTCATCCCTCTTGCGAATTCAGCAATGCAGGCCTCCCGTACGGAATCTGCTTTAATATTTCCTCGATCTGACCATTCAAGAGTAAGTGCATCCAACAGCGCTTCCAAGAGTCTTGTAAACCGATCGGTTGATTCTATCATATTTCCTCCGTGAAGGTTTTAAGGTTACGCCGCCCAATGTTCACACAATGTCTCGGCCTGCTCAAGAACCGTTTGTACAGCCTTGTCCTGCTTGTCGGGTGGGTAACAGGGTTCCTTCGATTCCCGCTGGACCATGCGGTCCCTTCCAAGGTTGCCCTTGTAGCGCTCAGCTTGCTGGGCTCTGGATTTGGTGTATATCTCCCCACCGGTATCCACTCGCCTTCACCTCCCAGCAGTACCCGTGCATCGCCTGCTGGCGTCTCCGGCAC
>RPQS01000121.1 GCA_003818605.1 Candidatus Zhuqueibacterota bacterium
CTGCGGGGCAAGTCGCGAGATTGCCGATTCAGCTCGCATGGCCATAGATCAAATATCCAAGGGACTTTTGGCGCTTGAGAATATCAAACAACTACTTCAGCGGATAGAGGCCGTAAAATCCGAAAACGCACACAGCCCGGTACCGTCGGAACCGTTATCACCTCCGCCTTTGTCGCATGTGGAGGATTCGACTCCCATAGCAGATAGGGAATCCGAAGGGGATACAATGGCTGCAGCCATAACCACCGACACAACAGATCAAACGCCAATACCTATTTCGTCCGATCAAGGCAAAAAGCTATCTCCTGCAGCTTTAGCGGCGGACTCTGTGCTTCAGGCACTGAAAGCCCGAAATGCCGCGCAAAACGATGCGATAAGTGCCGATTCAGGGAAAGGGGCTGCAGAAGCTGGGCATCAACCTGCGGCTGCCACACATCAGCCTACTCGAGCGATGGAGAGTCGGGAAAGTCTTGAGTGGCAATTGCAGCAAGCTTACTTATTAATTGCGGAATTCTATGAATACAGTATGGAGGATATTGACAGCGCCAGATATTACTATAATATGGCAGCCTCGTCTCCGTTGAATAAAAGCGTGTACTGGAAGTCGAATCTGTTTTTAGCGCAGCATGCTTCCGAAAGCGATAGCGTGTTGTCGGATGAAGCCTCACGACGGTATCGTGCGGTTGTGGCTGCCGATAGTGTCCCGATTGAAGCCGCCAACATCGCGCGCAAGGCCTTGGGATTGCCGCTGTTGGAGGTACCCATTTTGCCGCAACATGCTGCACTTCGAATCGCTGAATCCGCACGTTCATCCGGTCAGACATCAATGGATTCTTTGCTTCTACTCTATACGGATGTCATCCGGATGGACTCCTTAACGCGTGACGGCCGATCGGCTTTGTTCGCAAAAGCGTTTATTTATGAGAATGTGTTGCATCAATTCGATTCCGCAAAAGTGATTTATAAGAACCTTCTGACGCATTCTGCAGATTCTTCTTATGCCACATGGTTGGAGGAGAAACTTCTTCCGCCCGATAGTAATTCGATATTCTTGCGTTCGGATAAGGAGTTATTCGGAAAGCGGGAAGCCGTAGAAACGCTTCTGCAGCCTGCGAAGGCGGAAGACGGATGGCCGCCTCCGGAAGAATCTTTACGGGGTCGCCGATACCGCTGATGAAGAATATCACGATTAGAATCGCGGTCGCAGCGGGTGGTATTCCTCTTCTTCTCATTTTTATCCGGCATTCAACCGCCACCTTATCCGCCGTCATTATTCTTCTTCAGTTTATCGGTCTCTGGGAATGGAGCCGTTTAAGCCGGCTCAGAGAACACCATGTGCCCGTTGTCGGGACGGCTGCTGTTGTCTTGGCATTGGACGGAGTCGTTTTTTCGTCTGGGCAAAATGGTTGGATCGCCGTTTTCATAGCTGCATTAGCTTTTCTATTTCTATGGGAGGTTTTCCGACGGTCCCGCAAACCGTTGGCCGACCTCAGTTTCGCATTATTATTCGTATTCTATGTCGGCTTATCTTTCGCATTATGGTACCCGCTGCATACTATGGCGGAAGCCGTTCGTTTTGCTCCCATGGGAGCCGTGATTCTACTGCTCGTTTCCACGTGGGTTTGCGACACAGCAGCGTATTTTGTCGGCAGTACGTTGGGCAAACACAAATTATTTCCGGCGGCCAGTCCCAATAAAACCATCGAAGGTTTTATCGCCGGACTTGTTTTCACCACTGTTGTTCCTCTTGCGGCTGCCGGATTAGGCTGGATTCATTTGCGTACGTTGGATTATCTGGTTTTGCCGCTGATGGTCGGAATTGCGGGTCAGTTGGGGGATTTGCTGGAGTCGTTAATGAAGCGCGAAGCTCAGATTAAGGACTCGTCAGCGCTACTGCCCGGTCATGGCGGCATTTTGGATCGCTTCGATTCCCTGCTGATATCTTCACCCATTTTCTTTTCCTATTTATTATTGACATACAAGTGATTTCAACTCCCAGTCACTGGAGTAATCGTACGTTCGAGTGAGGAGGAGGTTGTTAGCATTATGAAGCCTTCTCCGAATCCAGACGTTGCGGACATGTTCAACCGGATTGCACATACGTATGACCGGCTGAACCATCTTCTTTCTTTTGGCATTGATCGCCGTTGGCGCAAGCTGGCCGTTCGCAAGCTTAGGCTGAAAAATGGCTGCACGATTCTTGATTGCGCTGCAGGCACGGGCGATATGGCGCTCGCGATCCACGATAGGGTAGACGGTACAACCACGGTTCTACTCGATCCGGCCCATTCTATGCTGTGTGAAGCGGACGCCAAAGCCGGCACAATTTCTCCCGCCCGCTTCCGTCTAATCTGCGGCAGTGCGGAAAGAATACCGTTTCGCGACAACACGTTTGACGGATTTGTGGTGGCCTTCGGTATTCGCAATTTCGCTGACCTTAAAGGGGGACTGAACGAACTGCAAAGAGTGCTGAAATCCGGCGGGAAAGGCATTATTCTCGAATTTACACCGGATCGGTCGAGGCTGATTGATCGCGTTTTTAGAAAGTATATGAGCGGCGTCATGATTCCGCTCGGAGCGCGTATTTCGAAAGATCAAGACGCTTATGTGTACCTGACGCGGACAATTCAGAGCTTTGCTACATCGCGGCAATTAACGGATCTGTTCACTGAAGTTGGATTTCGATGTGTGGAAAACCGTAGTCTCTCGTGGGGAATTGCTCGCTTATTTGTTCTCGAGAAAATTTAATTAGGGGCAGTATTACGACAGCGTATGAGACGTGACGATGTTCCAGATCTCCGTCGTGTTCCCGTTCTTCCCTTTATGATTGCAGCCGCCGGCGGGGTTATTGTTGGACTCTATTCCGATATGCCGGCGAACCGGCTGGTTGCGATTTGTGCGGTCGTATTTCTATTGACCGCATTTTTTATTTGGCGCAAGAATGCGCGTACCATTTCTTACGCCTTCGTGATGCTCTTTCTGATGCTGTTTGCGATATGGCGTACAACCGCAGCGGCAAATCGAGATGTTCGACGCCAAATCGCGATGTGGAATGAATCGGATTCCGCGGTTGTTGTTACAGGGCGAATATGGCTCCCGGCCGCCGATTCGTATGGGTCCGGCTCGGTTGTTTTATCGCAGGCATCCGTTTGGTCGGAATCAAAGCGGCATTCGATAGGGGATCTGCGAATACGTGTTTTTGCAGATTCGCTTTCACTCGCGAGCCTGCGCTATGGGGATTGGATCTATGCCCGCGGCAAATTAGAACCGTCCATCAGTCGAACGTCAGCGAGCGTAGGATCGCTGGTTGCGGTTCTGAATCGGCGCGAGGGTGCTAAGCTTTATTCTCAGGCAACGGACATCGTTGTGAATAAATCGGGGAAGTTCTCGTTTCGGGGATGTGTTGATGGCGTTCGTGCATGGATTCGGCGTTCCTTTCGTCATGAATTGAGTCCGGATGCCGCTGCCTTGTCCTGTGCCTTATTGCTTGGAGATCGGGGCGAGTTTGGAAGCGATTTTTCGGACAAGCTTCGTGTAACCGGTTTGAGCCATGTTTTCGCCTTAAGCGGGGTGAATGTCGGTATCGTAGTTTCCGTGATCTGGCTCCTCAGTGGACTGCTATTTTTACCGCGTTTAGGGCGATTATGGCTGCTTCTTGTCGTAATCCTGTTCTACATGGAATTGGGAAGAGAAGCTCCGTCATTGATTCGAGCTTCGCTGATGGCCGGTCTTTTTGTCTTAGGCCTCTTGCTAAGCAGGCAAGTGACCGTTTTTAACACCGTCGCTTCGGCGGCTTTCCTTGAATTATTATGGCGTCCGTTGGATTGTCTGGATGCGGGATTCCTACTTTCGTATTTTTCCGTATTAGGCTTGGTGAGTAGTTATCAGTACTTCGACTCCCTTTTTCGGAGCGGAAGATCCGTTACGAAGTTCCGATTTCTCGGATCTGCTTGGAGTTTGTTGGCGGCCACGTTATCTGCACAAGTTGCCACTTTGCCGTTGGTTGGCTTTCTGTTTCATCGCATTCCTTTTATCGGCGCCTTTGGAAATCTCATTGCCGTGCCGCTCTTTGGCATCATGCTTGTTTGGGCTCTATTGCTGCTCCTGCTGTCGGCTGTTTGTCATGTTGTTGCGGTACCGGTTGCATATACCTTAAATGGATTGGCTTATTTCCTGGGCGCATTTATTGATATGTTAGCCGATCTTCCAATGGCCGGAATTACAATCCGGCCCATGCCGTTCCTGCTTCTGCTCGCTGTCTATGCGGGCGTGATGTTGTTATTTACAGGCGCTTTTCTGAAACGAGCGAAATGGATCGCCAGTGCCTTTCTGTTTCTGGCTTGCATTATAGTGTGGTCGGCGGCGCTGTGGCCGCGTGAGCGGGATTGCACAGTATCTTTTATCTATGTTGGTAACGGCGACGCCGCATTAATTTCGACCCCATCGGGCCGAAATGCTTTGGTGGATACGGGGCCGACATATAAATCATGGTCCGCGGCATCACGGATTTTATCGGTTCTTTCAGAAAGACAGATTCGCGAATTGGATGCTATTATTCTTACGCATCCGGATATGGATCATATCGGCGGAACCCCCGACCTGTTGTCGAGTATTCCCGTTAAGCGCATTTTTACAAACGGCGATTCGTCGGATTCGCGTACTTTTATGATTACCGCGGAAGCTGCCGGGCGGAAAGGCCTGCAATTGGAAATCCTGCAGGCTGGTGATAGAATTCGAATGGATAAACATGTTGTGCTCACGGTGCTTTCGCCGGATTCCGTCCGTCTTATAAGTGACGCCACGGATAATCAAAAATCGCTTGTCATTCGATTGGATTGTCGCGGATCTTCCGCATTGCTGCCCGGAGATATTGACAGCACAGTCGAGCACGATCTGATTGTGTGGAAAGAATTCATAAAGACCGATTTGCTGAAAATTGCGCATCACGGAAGTAAAACCGCGACCTGCAATCAGTTCATCGAAGACACAAAACCGGATTTGTGTGTAATATCTTGCGGACCGAATATACATGGTCATCCACATCCGGCCGTATTTGGACGGTTGGCGGCCCATGGATTGCGTCCTGATGTTACATGGACTGACGGCACGGTATCGTATATAGCGAGGAACGGGTCATGGATTCGATTCCGGGAGCCGGCTCAACGTTTGATCGAGCAATGGAAACTGCGAACCGCACGGATCGGATGAAATGAGAAGCGCCGTGAAATGTGATGAGAAGCTCGCAGACTTCCAGTTGCTTGTAGATGAGCACGGGATAATTTGCGGCGTAGATGAAGCAGGACGAGGACCGCTCGCCGGCCCCGTTGTTGCGGCGGCGGTCGTGTTCAGAGACTGCGAGACTATGGGATTGGCGCGAGACTCGAAGACGCTATCGGCAAAAAATCGAGAGCGAATATATAAGCGGATCATGGCTGATCTTGAGTTTGCTGTCGGTATATGCAGTCCGGCTGAAATTGACGAGTTCAATATTTTGCGCGCTTCCTTGACGGCGATGGAGCGGGCAGTATCCGGCCTCCGCTCGAAGCCTGATCTGATTCTTGTAGACGGCCTGTACGGTTTGTCGCTCCCGATTCCATCCCGCGCTATTGTACATGGCGACGCGCGCATTGCCGTAATCGGTGCAGCGTCAATTGCGGCGAAAGTGACGCGTGATCGTCTGATGCAGGATTACGATGCGCAATATCCCGGCTACGGATTTGCGCAGCACGTCGGGTATCCTACGGCAGAGCATCGAGCCGCGCTTCGCAGGCTGGGTCCGACTCCCATTCATCGCAGGAGTTTTAGAGGTGTTCGCGAATTACTGGAAGAGACTTCATAGACTATTCTCGTCGTGCGTGAAGAAGGACACGGGGAGCCTTGGCGAAAGTATCGCGGTTCGGTATTTGACGCGCGTAGGATTTCGTGTTTTAGATAAAAATTGGAGATGTCGTCTCGGCGAATTGGATATTGTGTGTCGTGATCGCGAAACTATTATATTTGTCGAAGTGAAGTCAAGCGAGCGTTTAGGCGTAGTTCCTCCAGAAATGCGTGTCGGTGTGAAAAAGCAGCGAAAGCTGCGCGCACTTGCAGCGTTCTACATGAAACATCATCACTTGGACTGTCCGGTTCGATTCGACATCATTTCGGTTTGGTGGGAAGGTAACGAATCTCAAGTGAGGCATATTCCAGATGCGTTTCACGGCAAATAATCTGATTGGTCCGACTCTTTTCGCATGGCTATGGATTTCCTGTGGACATGCTATGGTCCTAACAGAAATCATGTTCGATCCCATTGACAATGAGTCTACAGATGAGTTTATCGAACTCTATAATGAGACTTCCCAAGCCGTTACGATTGACGGTTGGCGGATTACCGATGGCGGCGACACGGATAGAATAGTTGAATTAAACGGACACGAATATGTGATGCCGCATCAATATGTAGTGATCCTCGATCCGGATTATTTTGAGGACGGCAGTACTGCCTATGACGGCATGATTCCGGAAAACGCATTAATTATGACGATAGACAATGCGACATTCGGCGATCGTGGATTATCCAACAGCAATGCGGAATGTATATCCATTGTCAATGCTGAAGGAGTTGTTGTTGCATCTTACACGTATTCGATAGAAAATTCTTCAGGGAGATCCGACGAAAAAATTGATCCGCAAAGAGGAGACAGTTCCGCAAACTGGGCCAATTCGCTGGTAGAAAACGGCACACCGGGATCCCGTAATAGTGTAACGCCTCCGGATCATGACCTGACTGTATCCGGTTTCAAATGGGATCAAATCGGCTTGGAATCAAGAGACAGTATTAATGTTTGGATTTCGGTTCGGAATATCGGTTTATTGCCTTCAATAGACTCACTGTTCTTATTGGAACAAGTGTCGGATTCGGAAAGACTTCTCCAGTCTTGGCAAGGATGGATGCTGAACCCCGATGACTCTATCCAATTCTATGCGATGCTAAGACTGACAAACCAGTCTCCGCGCCGATTAATTGCGAAGCTGTCCGGTTCTGACGAGCGAGACGATAACGATATTCGTGTTATGACCATTTTCACAGAGGAACAGACTTCGGCTATTGTGATCAATGAAATCATGTATGCCTCGGAGCCACAGCGAAGCGAGTGGGTCGAATTGCATAATACGGCTCCGTATTCGATGAGTATGCGCGGATGGAGTTTCGGAGATGGTACGGCGATTCATGACAGCACGCGTCGGTTCATCCTGCCGGACACTGTCGTTGCGCCGTCAGGATTTGTCGTATTGAGTTCGGATTCTTCCATTTATTTCGACAATATACCGGTAGAAATTCCCGTTTTTGTATGGGGATCTCGTCCGATTTCTCTCAATAACACCGGAGATTCGCTGATTCTTTTCGACGATCATGGCGAATTTGCGGACCGGGTTGACTATCGTCCATCCTGGGGTGACAGAACGGTGGGAATCAGCCTCGAAAGAATTTCCACTCTATCGGCTTCGAATGATCACCTGAATTGGGCTGCTTCATTGGATAGTACGGGTGGTACTCCGGGACGCGTTAATTCCAGAGCTCTGCCTTCCTATGCTGCAGGTAGGGAATTGCTTGTATTAGAGCCCAATCCTTTCACACCGGATGGCGATAATAGGGATGATATTATGGCTATTCGATATCACTTGGACTATCCGGATGCCCGATTGGATCTTAAAATCTATGACGTACGAGGTCGCGAGGTGCGCCGCTTAGCAAACAATGAACCTGCCGGCTATATAGGCGAGAAGCTTTGGGATGGTAGAAGTAGTGACGGAAGATTATTGCCGACCGGACAGTACATCGTCTATTTGGAAGCATTAGGCAAAGGTGGTTCGAGAATTCAATCGGCTCAGCGTGTGGCGGTTCTGGCGAGGCGGTCATGAGACTGATCCACCTTGATGACGTGGCTGTTGCATTACCGGGCCGCATATTGCTCGAACGCGTTGCGTGGTCCGTTTTCCGCGGCGAACGCTATGGTTTGGTCGGCGCAAATGGAAGCGGCAAAACGACGCTGATGCGACTCATGGTTGGCGAATCGGAACCGTCGCACGGTGCAATCAGCCGGGCTCGCGATTTGACCATCGGCTATCTGCCTCAGGAAGGAGTTGCGCAAAAGGAACGCGAACTCTTTGTGGAAGCATGGAACGGATTGCCGGATTTACCGACATTGGAAAAGGAGATTGCCTTACTTCGCGAGTATGTGGCAAGCGAACCGCATGATTCCGACTCGCTGGAACGTTTGGGCGTATTGCAGCATCGTTGGGAGGATTTAGAAGGATATCGGGCGGAAGCGAAGGTCTCCGGTGTACTTTTTGGTTTGGGATTTAAAGAATCCGATTTTAAACGTCCAGCGAATGAGTTTTCGGGCGGATGGCAGATGCGAATCGCACTGGCTAAGTTGCTATTGCACGATCCGGATTTGCTGCTTCTGGATGAGCCGACGAATCATCTTGATTTGCCCGCCTTGATATGGCTGGAAGGTTTTTTAAGCGGTTTTGACGGTGCCTTAATTATGGTCAGCCACGATCGCGGCTTTCTTGACCGTGTCATCAAGCGCACAGCCGAACTGGATCGCGGAAAACTTACGCTCTATCAAGGGAACTATTCGGAATACGAGGAGCAGCGGCAAGAGCGCGCGATGCAACGTGAGGCGGAAGCGGCGCGAACCGATGAGGAGCGCAAACGCATCGAGGCGTTTATTGAGCGTTTTCGCTACAAAGCTTCGAAAGCGCGTCAAGTGCAAAGCCGAGTCAAGCAGCTTGAAAAAATGGAGGTTCCCGAATGGCAGCCGTCGGGACAAAAACGGGTTCGTTTCCATTTCCCGCCGGCGCCCTCCAGCGGCAGAGTAGTATTTGAAATGCAGGATGTCGCAAAAAGGTACGACAGTATTGAAGTTTTTAAAGACATCAATCTCATTTTAACGCGTGGGGAAAAAGTTGCGCTGGTAGGGATTAACGGTGCGGGCAAATCAACCCTCTGCCGCTTGATCGTCGGTGCGGAATCTCCAAGTTCGGGCACAGCCAATCCCGGCCATAACGTCAGCGTAGATTTTTTTGCGCAAGACGCGGATTTCCATCTCAATTCGCAGTTGACGATTCTGGAGCAGTTGGAAGCAGAAGCGGGCGGAGCGTCTCAGGCATGGCTGCGAAGTCTGCTGGGTGCCTTCCTGTTTTCCGGCGATGATGTTTTTAAAAAGATATCCGTGCTTTCCGGGGGTGAAAAATCACGGTTGGCTTTAGCAAAAATGCTGCTGCATCCCTCGAATTTTATTATTTTGGATGAGCCCACCAACCATCTGGACATGGCTTCGCAAGCGGTACTTTTAGAGGCTCTGAAAGCCTACGAAGGGACTTTGCTTGTCGTTAGCCACGATCGTTTTTTTCTTGACCAACTTGTTGATCGAGTGTTGGAGCTGGAAAACGGAACTTTGCATGATTGGCCGGGAAATCTGTCGGATTATCTTGCACGCAAAGGATTTGGCGCTGGATCAGCGATTGAGCCGGGAAGTATTCGCGAACGAATTCCCGTTGCGGACTCACGTGAAACCGGCTATAAAACTCGTGAACAGAAGCGGATAGAAGCACAAATTCGAAATCGCAACTCAAGTTTGCTTCGGGATGTCAGACATGAGGTTAAGGATCTTCAAAGTCAAATTGACATAGCGGAAACGAGAAAACGAGAAATAGAAATGCAATTGGCTGAGGAAAGCCTGTATAAGGATGGCGAGAAATGCCGACAACTTTTATCCGAATATGATCGAATTCGGTCGGAGCTTCCCGCCATGCTAACCGCATGGGAATCGGCGGCTTCACGTCTTGATGACTTGGAACGAAAACTACGCGAGGAACTGGAAGGATCAGGATAGTATTCAGGCTTGACTTTATTCGGAAAGTATTGTATATTATATTTTCCCCTTGTGATAGTATTCGCAATCTTTGTCCGCAAAACATAAGGGTTTGACGGTTGTCTAAAGTCCAGATCACATCGTCTGTTGCAGTCGTCGCACTCGGCGGAAATGCCATTTCCAGCCCGAATGAGCCGGATACCATTACCAATCAGTTTCGCCATACGCGGGATGCGCTTTCCGCGGTTGCGGACCTGATCCATCGCGGCTATCGAATTGCGATATCGCATGGCAATGGCCCGCAGGTCGGCAATGCACTGCTGCGGGTTGAGTTGGCGAAAGACCGAACGCCGATGCTGCCGCTCGGAATCATTGTTGCCGATACTGAAGGCGGTATGGGCTATATGATCGAGCAGTGCCTGCAAAACGTGCTGCTTCGCCGCAAGATCGCGCGTGAAGTTGTTACGATTGTTTCGCAAGTTCTCGTTGATCCTCGCGATCCGGCTTTGGTTAATCCGACCAAATTTATCGGTCAGTTTTATTCGGAGAATGAGGCGAAGCGACTGGCGGAAACGGAAGGATGGTCGGTCAAACCCTATGGAGATCGCGGGTGGCGTCGTGTTGTCGGAAGCCCGGAGCCTCTGCAAATACTCAATGGACCTACAATAAAGCAACTGATAGAAGACGGGAAGATTGTGATTGCAGCCGGCGGCGGCGGTATTCCCGTTTATCGCGAAGACGACGGATGGTTGGAAGGAGTGGATGCCGTCATTGACAAGGACCGCGCTTCGGCGATTTTAGCACGGGATATTGGAGCGCAGGAGCTATTTATTCTGACCGAAGCGGAGTTCGTCGCTTTGGATTACGGCAAACCGACACAAAAAAACCTCCGGCGCGCGACACTATCCGAAATAGAGGCTTATTATAAACAGGGACATTTTCCCGCCGGAAGCATGGGGCCGAAAATTGAAGCGGCGATGAAGTTTTTACGAACGGGCGGACAACGCGTTATTATCTGCGCTCTCGCAAAACTGATGGACAGTTTGGATGGAAACAGTGGCACGACGATCGTACCGGATTGAAAAGGTAAACGGTATGCACGCGTGCGATTTCTGATAAAGGCTCGGAGCCAAAATGAAGATTCACGAACATCAAGCCAAGGAAATTCTCGCCCGTTATAACGTTCCCGTGCCGCGTGGTCGCGTGGCATTTTCCGTGGACGAAGCGGTTGAGATCGCCAAGAGTCTGGGAAAGTACCCCGTTGTTGTTAAAGCGCAGATTCACGCGGGCGGACGCGGAAAAGGCGGCGGCGTGAAACTGGCTAAAAGCGAAGCGGAAGTGCGCCAGTATGCCGGGCAGATTCTCGGCATGCAATTGATCACGCACCAGACGGGTCCGGAAGGAAAGAAAGTGCAGAGGCTGCTTGTAGAAGAAGGAATGGATATCAAGCGCGAGCTGTATGCAGGACTGCTTCTGGATCGTGCCGTGTCACAGAACGTGTTCATGGTGTCCACCGAAGGCGGAATGGAAATCGAGAAAGTCGCCGCCGAGACACCGGAAAAAATCATTAAAGTCTACATCCATCCGGCAACGGGATTCCAGCCGTTTCACGCACGCCGTCTGGCCTTTGCGTTGGGGCTTTCCGGCGATGCCTTTAAGAGTGCGGTAAAGTGTTTTGCGGCTTTGTATAAAGCCTACGAGGATGCCGATGCCAGTTTGATGGAGATTAATCCGCTGGTCGTGACCGGCGACGGCCGCGTCATCGCGCTGGATGCCAAGGTCAATCTCGACGACAACGGATTGTTCCGGCATCCGGATATCGAAGCGATGCGCGATTTCAGTGAGGAAGATCCAGCCGAAGTGGAAGCGTCCAAGGCAAACCTGAACTATATCAAGCTGGACGGCAATGTAGGCTGCATGGTAAACGGTGCCGGTTTGGCTATGGCTACCATGGATATTATCAAACTATGCAGCGGTAAGCCGGCTAATTTCCTGGCCGTTGTCTCTGCGCTGGCAGCAAAGCCGACATCAAGGAAATTCGACGGAGTACCGCCGCATACTTTGATAATACACATGACACACAGA
>RPQS01000122.1 GCA_003818605.1 Candidatus Zhuqueibacterota bacterium
ACGGCGTCGAACCGGCATTGAGCCAGACAGATGCCGCATCCGGTGCACTTTTCTTGAAGTATACGGGCCTCATGTCCGCTGCGGAATTCGTGGCGCTCACGAATCCGGGGGGCAAGAACGAGGTGCAGATCGGCTGCGTCTACGTCGCAGTCGGCAATCACCGGATGATTGGCCAAGACGGCGAAGGACGCCGTGATACTGGTCTTGCCGGTGCCGCCTTTGCCGCTTATGATGACTAATTCCTGCATATCCCGCTTCCCGAAAGCTGCGACCGTTTGGTGCCCAATAGGATATATAACGCCGCGTCGGTTTTTACGGTTGCAGTCTCGGATACTTCTCTTCCTTTTATATCAAGAAAGTATTCCGGATGCACCGTGAAACTCTCGGCAAGCGTGTCCTCGATTGCCTGCAAGTCCGTATGCTTCGTTTTTGAAACGTAAGAATCCGGATCGTGGAATCGCTTCTGGAAGTAGACGGACGCGGGGTTCAGCAGCATCAGGATGATTTTCCCGTTGGGCCGTAAAATACTGACGGACCTCCCCAACGCTTGTTGATAGCCGTCAATAAACTGAAGCGATGCCACATAAATTACGGCATCGAAAGAATTTTGCGGAAAAGACATATCCTCCGCTCGGGCCGTCACAGTGCGTACGCTATCCGGCGCGCAGTGGAGAGCGTCTTGCGATATATCCAGCCCCGTAACATGGAAACCATGCTGAGACAATCCGCTTTCGATAATCGCCGGACCACAACCGATGCTTAACACGTCGCGGCACCCTTTCAGGTGTTTAATGAGATAGTCCGTCTCGAGTCGAAAAACCTTTTGCCAGAACTCGTCCCGGCACGATTCGAGATAGCTTTCTGATGCGTTCGACGTCTTTTTCATAATCAGATTACGGGGCAGCTGCGCCTTCTCGCGTAAATTTTCTCAGATAGAAAACATGTCCATCGTACTCCGTCTCCGCGAGATCTCCCTGAGCCACCAACCGATCCACGACCTCCCACGAAGATCCAGCACGAGATAGAAGCGTGCGGACGGCCTCTTCTCTCATCGGGTGAACAGCGGTTATGCTCAGGAGGTCTTTTTCGACATCGCCGGTAAAGGCAAAGTCATCTCCCTCATAGCCAATCAGGGACTCCACCCGGTTCCCTTTATCGGCAAGAATCTGAAACATCCGGTTGAGGCTTTCTTCATCCGGGCTAATCGCTGATTTCTCCATCGGAGGACGAAGGGGAATACTTAGATATACCTTAACGGGCCGCAGCCGATAGAGAAATTCGGCCGTCTCTTCCATGCAGTCTTCGTTGTCGTTCATCCCCCTTACAAGCATCGTTTCCGTTACCAGTTTGCCCGCGAACGTGCTGGCAAATGCAAGTATCCCATCCAGAATCAGGGACAGCCGCATGGCTTTGTGCGGCCGATTGATCTGCCGCCAAAGATGCTCCTGAACGGTATCAATCTTCAAGGAGACCCAATCCGCGCGGCTTAATTCTTCTTTCACGTCATCGTGCCACAGAAGCGAGCTGTTCGTGATCACGCCGACGGGAACCTCCAGCGTCTTCAGAAGTGTGATTTCCTTCCCCAAATTCACATCCAAAGTGGGTTCCCCGTCAGGAACGAACGTCAGGTAATCCACGTGCTCCGAAGCCTTCCTCGCTGCGGCCAGTCTATTCTGCACATCCCGAAAAATATCGTCGGGTTCATAAAACGCGCGGCGATCACACGGCATTCCTGTCGTACGTCCCACCTGACAATAAATACAGGAATACGTGCAGATCTTTGCCGGAATGTTGTTGATTCCGATGCTCTTTCCCAAACGCCGCGAGGGAACCGGCCCATACGAGTATCGGCCGTTGCTCGTGGTCATGGTTTTCCACCGCACGGAGGTTCCCCGCAGCGCTCTTCCCGCCCACAACAGGTCTTGCCGCCCTGCTCCAGAGAACACGCTTGGCCGTTTCGCCCCATTCGGCCCTCACCGGATCCCTGAAGGATGAAACCTGCGCCGCCGCTGACCAGCCGCCGGACTTCTCCCCGGCATTCCGGACATTCGCGGATGGAGTCTTCGGTGATAGCCTGCCGACGCTCGAACTTCAAGCCGCAGGACTGGCATTCGTATTCGTAGATCGGCATGGCTTGGATTCCTCGGTTTTGTTCAAATCCATCGCCTTCTTGATCAGGCTCTGAAAAAGTCCGCGATATTCCGGCAGGGATTCCACAATCAGTTCTCCTCTGGAATACGCCTCCGCGATTCGCCGATCATCCGGAATTTCTGAAAGCACCGGAATTCCTTGTACGCTGCAAAAAACATGCACTCGGTCGTCACCAATCCCCACCCGGTTAATCACGACGCCAAACGGAATTCCCAGCTCCCGCACCATGTCTACGGCAAGCTTGAGATCGTGCAGTCCGAAAGGAGTCGGCTCGGTGACAAGCGCAATACAATCCGCACCCCGAAGAGTAGTGATGACTGGACAGGAGGTTCCGGGAGGTGCGTCCAGAATCGCCGGCAAATCGCTTTGCAGACGGGCCTTGACTTCGCGAATAAGAGGTGGGACCATGGCCGTGCCAACGTCCAGACAGCCTTGGATCAGCGTAATGTTATCCGCCTGCACGGTCTCGATAACCCCAATCCGTTTGCCGATCTCGCGAATCGCGTGCGGAGGACAGACCTGGGTGCATCCGCCGCAGCCGTGACACATGTCCGGGAAGATGAGCGGCGTGGTTCCGAAGGTAACGATGGCATGGTACTCGCAGAACCTCCCGCATTCGCCGCAGCCGTCGCAAAGGGATTCGTCCACCTCCGGAATCGGAACCGTGACGGTTTCTTCCTTCGTCGTGGATCCCTTCAGAAACAAGTGCGCATTCGGCTCTTCCACGTCGCAGTCGAAAAGCTGCACGGCTGAACCGAATACTCGCGCCAGGTTCACCGCTACGGTTGTCTTGCCGGTTCCGCCTTTTCCTGAAGCAACCGCGAGAATCATAATCCGCCTCCCGCCGCGAGTCCGGCGCGAGACCTAATCAATACGTGTGTTCCCAGCGGAACGTGGGCATGCTCCGCAACAACGAAACATTTTGCTTTAAAAAGAAAATAAATATTTTTCGGCACGTCACTCAGCGTCTCAAAGTTGCCTTGTCCTTTGGCAAGGATTAAATCGGCTTCGGAGAATCGCCGCGTGAACTCCGGACTGCAATCGTCCAGTATCGTGCCCGGAGCATCCGAACCGTTGTCAATGACCTCCACAATTTCTTGAAGTCCCACGGCCAAGGCGTCAGCCCGTGTGGCATCGTTGATCGCCGGAGCTCCCCGCACCGCCGCCGTCACCCGCGCCGGTCCGATTTGCTCAATAAGCAAACGGTCGAGAACGATCTCGCCCGCATTATCCGTCAAATATAAAATGTGTCGGGCTTCGGAAACGGCCGTGCGAAATTCATCCATATCTCCGACAAAAGGGGCTGCCAGAGCGTGAAAGACAGCTTCATGAATTGCGGATTCCGTTATATGGCCGTTCACACCCATATCAATCGAATTGCCGGCAATGGCTAAGCGTAAAGCCATGTTCAGTGGATCTGGGGCAGCCGTAATGGCCGTTTTTAAATCGGGGAGAAGCGCCAAAACAATGCGATTATGAAAGTCTTTCACTTTGCGGTAAGGATCTTCCTGACCGGTCATTGACCGGAGCCTGCGGTGAATACGTTGCCCTATAGCAGGAGCAGGTTTAGTCATGTCCATCTCGCTGATCCAGCACAATACTTCGCGGATGATTTGCTCATGGACAGCCGAATCCGTTGATATCTGCTTGGCGGCCTCCAGCGCTTGTCGAATTATACACGGTATGCAATCAAGAAAGGTCTTCATATCCGGGTTACGCCCAATGACCCTCAACGTCCGCCGCTTTCGCTTCAGTTAGCTTTCCCGCACGGAATAACTCCAGAGCTTCGGCCACGGTCGGCGCTTCCGTATTGAAAATCTTGATTCCCGCCGCTTGCAGTACGCGAAACGCCTTCGGCCCGCAGTGCCCGGTGATGATAGCGCTTGCTCCCAGTCTGGCTACGGTTTCCGCCGATTGGATTCCCGCCCCTTGGGCTGCGTTTAAATTCTGCGTGTTGTCCACCACCTCACAGGTTTCGCTGTCCAGTTCATAGACCAGAAACTTCGCAGCCCGGCCGAAACGATTGTCCAACCGGGCATTCAGATGATCACCGGACGTCGTGAAAACGATTTTCATGATCAACCTCATTCAATTATAGGCGGCTTTGATCTCCGCGGATTCTATGAGAAGCGGTTGCGCGATCTCCGCCATGTTGTGGTCCTTCCAAAAAGGAAGCTTGCCGTGCGCGTCCATGTATTTTTGCGGAATGGGATGGGTGCCGATGACCACGGGCAAACCGTAGATCGTTTCGATGAAGAGCTTGAACCGACGGATGTTCGGACACGGTGGGTAACCAACCACAAGGCCGGTTGCAAGATGGATTGCCTCGGCGCCGTTTTTCTTCATTTCCTCCGGCACGTATTCCACATTGCCGCCCGGACAGCCGCCGCAGGTCGAGTAGCCGACAATTTCCACGGATTCTTCAGCGGGGTAGATCGAAAATGCTCCGCGTCGCTCGCGCAAGGCTCGGAAGCATTTGCCGCCTCCGCAATCCCGGTAGCGGTCACAGATGATGATTCCGATTCTTTTCATTTCGGGTGCCTTTTACCATGAATCCGTAGCGAACAGTGGTTTACTTTTCGATCTCGCTCAAACGCTTTTTAATGGAATCCAACTCCGATTGCAGAGCCTCGGCTTGACTTCTGAGTTCCTGCTTTTCCATTTCCGGATCGGAATTCTGGGATGACGGCGTATAGTTGCCGAACCGCATCCAGCCCGGAAGACCCGTGGCAAAAAACATATTCCGCCAGCCGCGTCCACCGCCGCCCATTCCACGACCCCAACCTCCACCGCCTCGACCGAAACCCATTCCACGACCTCGCCCAAAACCACGATTCGCATATCCCGGAACCCCTGCGCCGGAACACAATCCAGCCGCGCGTCCGGTTCTTGCGCCCATTCCCATCGGTCCTGTTCGATCTCCTCCTGGCATCGTCGTATCCTCCTGATGAAAAACCGTCTGTTATTGCCTCGTCATAGCCGTTCCACACTTCGGACATGGCTTCTGTGCGCAGGGCACTCCACGCTCATGCGGCTCACTGTATCCGCAGCTCGGACACACGCAGGTGCCGACCGCACCGCCGGCAAGGGGACCGCCCATGCGACCTCGACCTTGCCCTCCTTGGCCCTGGCCACCGCCTTGTCCCATGCCACCGCCTTGGCCTCTTCCGCCCCCCATACCATCGCGTCCTTTTCCGTTCATTTTATGTTCCTCCTTGTATGTGCCGATCACTGCCCAACGACGGCGTTGACCCCGTCCATAACAGCCCGGCATGGTAAAAGCATCGCGATTCAGAGTATCGCTGAACCAAGCCTGAATAACTTCTTGCAGATTGCCGGCGACAAATGGAACGACATGAATCCCGTACGCGCCGATTAATTCGTACATGGGTCTGGAAATCGCACCGCACACTAAAGCACCGACACCCATTTCCACCATCTGAAGTGTCTTCTGGACAGGCAAGTCTCCCGATAGCGTTTCTTCCGTCTCGCTGACAATCTGACCGGATGCGATCTCAACAAGGTGAATCTGCCGTGCCGTATCGAAGACAGGTGCGATTCGATTGTCCCAGTTCGCAAATGCGATTTTAGTTCTTTGTGGTTTTCTCATCTTCATAATAACTCATTGCAAAAGCAGTGCCAGACACCAGCACCGCTTCTTATATTCGTAATGATTTGATAATTTATTAGATAACACTTGACAGGGCAAACTGAAAAACAAAAAGAGTAGCATATACGCTACTCTAATGCAAGTCAAAGAGGTGCAATAATGCTACTATTGTTTTATATGGCGAGTTCGTCCATCCTCTTCGGGCAGCAAGATCCCCAGTTTCTTCATCCTTCGAAACAGAGTCGTCTTATGTATGCCCAGTTCGCGTGCCGCCTCCGTGCGGTTGTAGGCAGTATGTTTGAGTGCGGCGTGAATGGCTTGCGCGTCAAGAACCTCATGGGCAGACCGCATATCGGCATCCGTGCTCTCCGCAACTCTCTGTCCCGTCAACTCGCCGGGAAGATGCGCAATGCCAATACGCTCGTCACCGCAAAGAATGAAAGCGCGTTCAATGGCATTCTCCAACTCGCGGATATTCCCCGGCCACTCATAGGCCATCAGAAGCGATAGGGCCTCGGTGGTAATCCCCCGAACCGCTTTCTGTTGCAGTCGGTTAAACCGGGCAATAAACTGGTCAACCAACATGGGAACGTCTTCCTTCCGTCGGCGAAGCGGGGGAAGCTCAATACGCACTACATTGACTCGGTAGTAGAGATCGTCTCGAAATAATCCCTGTCGTACCTGCTCCATGAGATCCTTGTTCGTCGCTACTATCACTCGAACATCAGCAGCTTCGCTATGGGTTGCGCCCAGCGGTTCATAGGTTCGCTCTTGTAAAACTCGCAGTAATCGGACCTGAAGCGCGGGGCTGACCTCGCCGATTTCGTCCAAAAAAATGGTTCCGCCCTTGGCTAATTTGAAACGGCCCGGTTTGTCCTTGATAGCGCCGGTAAACGCCCCGGCTTTGTAGCCAAAGAGTTCCGATTCCAACAGCGTGTCGGGCAAGGCTCCACAGTTGACCGCTATAAATGGACCTTGGTTGCGGGGACTGAGCGAATGAAGGGTTCGCGCTACTAATTCCTTGCCGGTACCGGTATCGCCAAGAATCAGAACCGTGCTCGGGCTGACGGCAATAGCGGGCAGAACCTCGAACACGCGCTGCATCAGAGGACTCCTGCTGATCAGATCGCCGACCCTGAACTTTCCCTCCAGTTCATGGCGGAGGGCTTCGATTTCCGAAAGGTCGCGAAACGTTTCTGCTCCACCGATTACACGGTCATGACGGTCTCGTAGCACAGCAGTAGAAATGCTGATGGGAATGCGGCTTCCGTTCGAATCAACAATATATGCTGATTTGCCAATGATGGGTTTGCCCGTTTTGAGAGTCTGTTGAAGGGCACAGGCGGCACCGCACATGTTGGAACGGAATACGTCTGCGCATCGCCGTCCGATCGCTTCTTTTCGGGATACCCCTGTGATTACTTCGGCGGCACGGTTAAACGACGTGATGCGCCATTCCTTATCCACGGTGAATACTCCATCCGAAATACTCTCGAGAATGGCTTCCGTCAGTGGTGTGATGGGAGGCGCGTCATCTTTGGGGATTTTCATCCTAATCCACACTCGTTAAGGTTCAAATGGATCGCCATAAATCGGAACCGGAGGAACTGTTTCGCGCGAACATTATAGAATACCTCTGTCACGTGTTCTTATAGAATCATCATGAATGATGGCTGATATTATATCCGGATGACAATCGGCGGGCGGCAAGTTGCTGAAGCTGGGGTACGCAGTGTCGCGTATTGACAGGATTGATAAACGACCCCCACCTTCTTGCCTTCCCCTTAATCTAACGAAGTTAGGAGACTTTATCCAGCCCCAAGGGTGCAGTCCAGAATGCATTAATGTTTACCCCACTCTCTTCGGAAGTATATCCTGAGGTTCGGATGAGGCTTGGGTAAGCTCCCCTTTCGGGATTTGACATCGTGATGCTTTGCCCGGAAGCACCTATTTGATCCACTACAACGTAGAAGGGGAAATATAGATCGGACCTTGTATGTGTGGTTGCGTTCTTGCGTTGAATATGAACGCATGATAATTCGGATCGAGGAACGAATGTGCGATGCCCACCCCGCTGCCTAACCTACTTGGATACCGTGTCCCCCAAATGGGGTGTAGTCCAGTCCAAGACTTCGCCCTGGGTCTGATGTTCGTAGGGCAGACCCCAGAGCTGATCCCGGTTCACATCATACGCTCCCAAGAAGTACATCGTCCCGCAAGGCCGGGTGTAGGTGGCGGGCAACCAACGGATCTTTGTTTGCGGAGCCCAGTCCACGCCCGCATGAGGCCGGACTTCGAGCGGTCCGAACTCGTCTACGCAGATGACCTGCTTCCGCCCCTTTTGCGCATCGTGATAACAGCGGTCGAGCCGTCTTTTTTTTCCGGGTAGTGCTCGTCATTCGATTGCTTCCGGGTCTTGGTGCGCTGGGGAGTGATGTTGGCATCCAACAGGATCCGCCGCAGCCACTCAATGCTGATCGTGGCAACGATCTTCTGAGCGACTAAAACCTCGCGCAACTTCGGCAGAGACCAGACCGTGAACGGCAATCCCAACCGGGCGGGCAGGGTGGTCACTATGCGATAAATCTCCCGCCGAACTGCATCATCGAAGATGCGAGGCCGTCCGATACCGCAGCGGTTGCCGATGGACGCTAACCCGTCGGCGTTGAAGCCGTTCAGAATCTTGCGGACGTAGGTCTCATGCACGAACTGGCTCTGGCTGATCTGCGGCACCGTCATGCCACTGGCGGCAGCCAGAACACAGGCCGCCCGCTTGACGGCCACTTTGTCCGACGAACGACGCGATCTTTGCGTAGCGTAAGTTACTCCAAGAGCAAACCAAAAGGCTCGCAAAAAGGCCAATCTGAAACCCAAACCCAACCCTAAGAACCCACAGAAGAACCAACACTTACGAGCCAAACCCTCCATTAAGTTAAGCCAAATAGTGTCCCACTTATTCTGAAGACATACAGGTACGCTCCAGTTATTTCCGAACAGCGTAATAGCATTTCCGTTAGAGGGAATGCTCGCAGCAAGAGGCAAGTCGACGCTAAGCATTGTTGTTATTAACTCCTTCAATAATAATCATTAATTGTCGAGCAGACTTGGTGTTTATAGTAGCGGTAACCAATTGGTAACACTTGGCTGACGAGTTTGAAATATCCGGTCGCTACATTGGGTTGCCTGAAATGGTTATTAGAACAACCAAACCATTGGAGCGATCTGTATATGAAGAGTACTATTGCCCGGTTTTTTTCGCTGCTTGTAATGGCTGTGTTGCTGGCATCGTGCTCAATGGATCACCGCCAAACCGAACAGATCGGTATTACCCAATCGCAGGATGACCACGACATCGAGTGGACAATCCTTTTCTATGGAGCGGGGAATCAGGCGGGGGATATGCTTCGCGAGGGGCAATCACAAACCATTGAAATCGTGCATGGATTGCAGAATACCTATACAACGGAACGCGTTCACGCGGCCGCTCTGATCAGCACGGTGGAAGATAACGGACAATGTCGTTTTTTTGATATTCAATTCCATCCGGGTGAAGAAGGAAACCGGATTAGTTCCGAATCGCAGGATTGGGGACAGCAGGATATGTCTTCTCCGCAACTCCTCAAGAGATTTGTGGATTCGGTTACAGCACAGTATCCTGCACGACATTATGCGCTCATTATTGGTGGAGAAGGCGAAGCGTGGCGCGGCGCCTGCCGGGACGATGCAAACGGCGGACAGATGATGCCGATTCCCGCCTTACGTCAGTCGCTCGACGCGGCAATAAGCCAAAACGGATCACCGATGCATTTTGACTTGATTCTCTGGCTGACGCCGGGGATGAGCACGATGGAAGTAGCCTATGAAATGCGGAACAAAGCGGATTTCATGGTGGCTACATCTTCGCGGCTGCCGCAGCCGGGTTTCCTGGCCAGCGATCAGTGGATGTTGGATTTGACAGCGGATCCAACGATGAGTGCCGAACGACTTGGACGTTTCATGATTGCACGAATGGCAGAAAGAGCGCAAGCCGTCCGCGATACTCTGGCGACGTTCGTTTTACTTGATATGCATTTCATGGGCGAACTCGCGCGGCACATCAGTATTATGGCCGACTCGGTACGGGGTGTTTTGCAGGGGAATTCTTCGCAAATGCTGCAAGTCTGGCAGTCTTTGTGGGACACGCAAACCGGCGATTCATTTTCGGTAGACGTGCCGGCCTTTACGAATGCAGTCTTAGCCCATGAGATCTTCTCTTCATATCCCGGTATTCGACAAACCGCCGAACACGCGCAGCAAGGTTTTAACCACGTGTTCATTGACCGGCGAAGCACGCGTCAAGGGAGTGAACGCAGGGGCTTGACCATTTACTCACCGATGGTATTATTGGAAGAGGAGCTTCAGGTGTATAACGCCTTGCGCATGTCGCAGGATGAACCGGGATGGGCGGATTTGTTGTCGGCTATGCAGGAATCCGGCTCCGAGTTAGTGAAAATTAACGGCCGAGTCAGTTGGGCGGGACACGCACTTCAAAATCTATATGTCTTCCTAAATACATCTCCGGTCGGATCGCCGCAGATTGCGCTGACCAGCCCGGTGTTTTTGACCAACATCATCACCCCGGATAATGCGGAATACGAGAGCTTTTTCGCCTTAGCGGCGGATTCCGTTGAAGCCTATCTCGGCATCTTTCAAGATCTCGATAACGATCAGCAGCTCTCCTCCGGCGACCGCTACGGATACTATCATCAGAATCCGTCGCCGCCGCGAGACTGGATGGTGATTTACAGCGGAGATGAAATCTCCAGCGCGCACATTGACCTCAGCCGAACTTATTAAGACGAGGATCGGCAAGACGCATCAGAAAGCGCCCCGCAGGATATACCGGCGGGCGCTTTCAGTTTACAAGCAGACCTTCTTTACACGCCGCTAACCGAAAACTTACGGACATTTTAACATGCGATTTCAGATTTCTGTTCTTTTCCTTTTCATGTTGCAGATGATTTTCATTCATCCGGCAATGGCCGGCGAATCCAACGGATCGCTGAACGGCCTCATTGTCGAAGCCGAAACGGGCGAGCCGCTGATTGGCGTAAACGTGATGCTGCAGGGCACGTCGCTGGGCGCGGCCTCGGATCTGGACGGCAGGTTCCAAGTAAGGAATATCCCCGCCGGGACATATGACGTGGCAGCAACCGCGATCGGCTACGCCAAACTGACCGTGAGCCATGTGGTGATCAGCGGCGGAAAAAGCGAAACGTTGAATCTGCAACTCACCGCCGAAGCCGTCAACATGAGAGAAGTGGTGATCGAAGCCACGCAAGTGAATAACACGGAAGCATCGCTTCTCAGCATACAGAAGAAAGCGCCGGCCGTATCCGACGGCATCAGCGCCGAGCAGATCAAGAAATCATCGGACGCCGATGCATCCGGCGCGGTCAAGCGCGTTACCGGCGTCACGATTGTCGGAGATAAATACGTGTACGTGCGCGGTATGGGTGAACGATACAACAACACGCGCTTGAACGGCGCGGCCATCGCGAGTCCCGAACCACTCAAGCGTACCGTGCCCTTCGATATCATTCCCGCCAACCTGCTGGATAACGTGATCGTATCGAAAACAGCAACCCCGGATCAGCCGGGCGACTTCGCCGGTGGATCTGTGCAATTGAATACACGCGAATTCCCCGAGAAACTGATCTTTTCGGCAAGCGCCAACAGCAGTTACAACACCCAGACTTCACTGAAGAGTTTCAACAGTTATCCGGGCGGCAACAAGGACTGGTTGGGTCTGGATGACGGCGGTCGGGGCATTCCCGGTTACGTATCGGACGGAAACTGGCTGGGCAATGCCGAACGCGAACGGCAAGCCGCTCAGAGTTTCGGGAATTACGCCTTCGGGCCTGTGAAATCCAGCGCCCCTCTCAACGGATCGCGCAGTATTTCTTTCGGCAATCAATCTCAGATTTTGGGAAGGCCTTTAGGCTACCTGCTGTCGTTGAACTATTCGTCCAGCTACTCGCGTCGCA
>RPQS01000123.1 GCA_003818605.1 Candidatus Zhuqueibacterota bacterium
GACTTATTGGCCGCCTTGGGACTCTATCTGTTTGACCCCGTCCCGGCTGATTTAGCCCGACTCTTTAACACGACTTCCACCTAAACCCTCACCCCACGGCACTATACATTAAGACAGTAGTGCTTGCCCCCCCGTGAACGGAGGGGAAGAAGAAAGATTCCGGCAGGGTCAGCGACCCTGCTCGGCGGAAAGCATCCGGCAGCGGCGCAAGGCGTTGTGCCCGAATTCCCTTTCAGCATTTCATTTTTTTCTTTATACATTTTCAGGAAGGAATTCATCATGTCCCTCTGGAGCCGAATTCTCATCGTGAGTGTTCTACTGATCGTGTGTGCGGTGATGGCATCCGCCGCGCCCGAACCGCTCGGCTACTATCGCTATCCGACCGCTTTCGGAGATCAAATCGTTTTCACGTCCGAAGGCGATCTCTGGTCTGCGCCCTTGAGCGGCGGCATTGCGCGCCGCTTGACTACGGCCGCGGGAGTGGAGAACTTTGCCCTCTTTTCCCCGGATGGGAAATGGCTTGCCTTCACAGGCAACTATGACGGCAACGTGGATGTTTATATGATTCCCGCGGAAGGCGGCGTTCCCAAACGTCTCACGTACCATCCCGCTCTGGACTATGTGGCCGCCTGGGCGCCCGACGGAAAAATCGTTTTTCGTTCCACGCGCGACGGCGGTCCGGGCATCTGGAAATGCTATGCCGTATCTCACGAAGGGGAATATCCCGAACAGATTCCCGTGGATGAAGTCGGCTTGATCACGTACGAACCGAACGGCGACCGCGTCGCGTACAACCGGCAGGTGCATCAGTACATGGGCTATGGCTGGTGGAAGAGGTATCGCGGCGGAGATGCCACGGATATCTGGGTCGGCAGCACGAAGACCCGCGATTATAAGAATGTCACCAATTCCGCCCGCAATGAAACGTCCCCGATGTGGTTCGGAGACCGCATCTATTTCATGCGCGATAATGACGCGCCCGAAGGCGGACACGCGCAGCTTCCCGACAGCGCATCCGCGCGCATGAATATCTGGTCCATCCAGCCGGATGGATCGGATCTGAAGCAGCACACGTTCCATTCCGAATGGGATGCGCGCTGGCCGACTCTTGCGGACGGAAAAATTGCCTACGGGCTGGGGGCGGACATCTGGGTGTTCGACATTCGCTCGGGACAAACCCGCAAAGTGGATGTCACTTTCCCCAGCGACATGCTGCAAACCCGCGACAAATTCATTTCTCCCGATGAATACTCCGATGACATGGCATTAAATAAAGACGGCAAGCGCTTGCTCCTGAATGCACGCGGCGAACTCTTTACCGCTCCCACGGAACGGCGCGGCGTGATCCGTCATATCTCCCATACGCCCGCCGCCCGCGAAAAGAACGGAGTTTTCACGCCGGATGGCAAGCAGATTCTGGCCTGGTCTGATCTTTCCGGTGAAGAAGCTCTCTATCTGTTTCCCGCCGACGGAGTCGGCGAAGCGAAAAAACTTGCGGACGGTTCCGCCGGCTGGAATTTTGCGCCGGTTATTTCACCCGACGGCAAATGGGCCGTGTACGGCGATTGCCGCCGCGCTCTTCAATTGGTGGATATGGCCACGGGAAAGACCGTTGCCGTGGACAGCTCGGAATGGGAAATCCGGGGCTACGAATGGTCGCCTGACTCGCGCTACATCGTCTATTCGGTGAAGCAGGGAGCCGACGACAGCGGCGTGAATGTGATTCACATCTACGATGTCACCGATAAAAAAGCGCACGAGATCACGGATCCGCTCTTCACCAGCTATTCACCCACGTGGGATCCGCAGGGGAAGTGGCTCTATTTTATCTCATCCCGCCATATGAATCCCTTCTCGTCTGATTTGGATTGGAGTTTCGTCGTTCTCGAAACGAACCAGATTTTCGGCCTTGCCCTCGATACCACGACCTTCAGTCCGTATGCCTGCAATGAAGACGGTCAGTCTCCCGAGGCGAAAAAGGATGAAGAGAAAGAAGACGAAAACAAGAAGGACGACGAGAAGAAAGAGGAGAAGGTCGAAGTTAACATCGTTTGGGACGGCATCCAAGACCGCATCGTGAAGTTGCCGGTAGATCCCGGCAACTACGGTGGTCTCACGGCTATCGAAGGCAAATTATACTTTTTCTCGTCTCCCACAACCGGCTGGCTCGCGGGCGGCGGCGATGATGATTCGCATTCATCCACGCTGAAGCTGTTCGACATTAAGACCACCAAGCTGAGTGACGTCGTCTCCGGTGTCGAAGGGTATGTGCTGTCCGGCGACTGCAAGAAGATTGCCGTGCACAAGAAAGACGGCTTTGTCGTGATGGATGCCGGTGCCGCCGAAGTCCCGGAACCGGATAAGGATGACCAGGACGCCGGTCTCCATCTCGAAGATTGGATTTACGATCTGGATCCACAGCAGGAATGGACGCAGATTTTCAATGAAGCGTGGCGGATGCATCGCGATTTCTATTATGATCCGAACATGCACGGCGTCAACTGGAAATGGCAGCGCGATCGTTACGGTTCTCTTCTAAACCGGATTCGCACCCGCGATGAGTTGAATGATCTCATCGCTCAATTGATCGGAGAATTGACTTCCGGGCATAACTATGCTTACGGCGGTGACACGCAGCGCGGCAAATCGGTCGGGGTCGGCCTGCTCGGCGTTAACGTTACCCGCACGAATGACGGATTCTACCGTATCGATCGCGTTCTTGCGGGAGATCGTTGGGACAGAGGCCGCACCAGTCCCTTAACGGGAGTCGGCATGAATGTGAAAACCGGAGAGTATCTGGTTGCCGTCAACGGTGTTGCCGTGAATACCGTTCCGAACTATCTTGCTCTTTTGAATAATCAGGCAAATCGTCTGGTCACGATCAGTCTGAATTCCACGCCGTCGCTGGATGGCGCGCGAAAATTAGTGGTCAAGCCTATCGGCGGCGAAGACGAACTCCGCTATTGGGATTGGGTCTACGGCCGTATGGAATACGTGCGCAAGAACGGCGGCGACGATATTGCCTACGTACACTTGTCCGACATGGGTACATCCGGCATGGAACAGTGGATGAAAGAGTATTACACGCAAAGCGGCAAGAAGGCTCTCATCATGGATGTCCGTCATAACGGCGGCGGCAACATTGCCGAATGGATACTCTCCCAGCTCGAGCGTTCCGTCTGGTCTTGGGGCGTAGCCCGCAATGGCAACCGTTATCGCAAGGCCAGTTCGGCTTTCTATGGACCGATGGTGGCTCTTTGCAACGGTGGCTCCGGTTCCGATGGTGAGACCTTTTCCGAGGGCTGGAAGCGGCTGAAACTTGGGCCGTTGGCCGGCACTCGCACATGGGGCGGTTGGGTTGGCATCCGTGCCGACAAACCGTTGCTGGATCGCGGTTTCTTGTCTCAGCCGGAATTCACCGGTTGGGGCAAAGAAAGCACATGGCTGATTGAAGGTCCCGGAGTCAGCCCCGATGTGGAGGTCATCAACCACCCGAAAATGGTCTTGCAGGGGCTGGATGAACAGCTTGATTGGGCGATCAACTACCTTAAAGACAAAATGAAGAATGAACCCATGAAGGTTCCGCCCATGCCGCCGTTCCCCGACAAATCCCCTACCGGCTTCAGAAAGTAGCATCAGTTCAAGAGCAATTCATGAAGGGGCAGCTGAGCCGGCTGCCCCTTTTTCTTGTGTGCCGGGCATGTTCAACAGCTTGGAGGTTAGAGTCCTCTACACAGGCAGATGGAGCCGAAGTGTTAGCGAAGCGCAAGGGCGTCGCCGCGAGGTGGTGTCTGGAGGAAGCGTGGAGCAAAACCGCGACTTGACGAACAGGAACCGGATACAAGGCAGTACCGGCTGGACGAGTAGGCAAGAGACTACGAAGTCCACATCCATCAAGGGCGGGTGCTGTAAATCTGGCAGGTGTGCGGCGGAGGCGGTTGAACTTACCCCGGGAGATCTGCGCTCTGTCCCGGATTCGGGACTGAAGGTGTCGCGAGGCATCTGATCGTATCGCAGAAGTCAGCAGAGGGCATAGTAAGGACGGATGTCCCGAAGGCCCAAACGGTAAGACAGGTTCATTAGGAAACGGATCTCATGCAGGGTAGTCCGCAGAAAAGACAGCTTGAACTGACCTTCCTTGAGGACACGGGGAGTGAAGCTCCACGGCTCACGGGGAAAGGGGCGGAGCCTTGCGCGGCGAACCGTTGTACCGAACGACCGGCAGAGACGGAAAGACTGATGGAGGAAGTATGCGAGCGGAGTAATTTGGTCAAAGCGTATCGTCAGGTCATGCGCAATCAGGGCAGTCCGGGCGTAGACGGGATGACCGTGGATGCCTTGTTGGACTATCTGAAGGAGCACTGGCCCCGGCATCGCGAACAGCTCTTGAGCGGAACCTACAGGCCGCAGCCGGTCAGACGTGTCGAGATCCCCAAGCCCAACGGCGGGATGCGCAAACTCGGCATCCCTACGGTGCTCGACCGGTTGATCCAACAGGCGGTGATGCAGGTGTTGCAAGCTCGATGGGACGCAACGTTCTCGGAAAGCAGCTACGGCTTCCGACCGGGACGGAGCGCTCATCAAGCGGTTCGCAAGGCCCAGCACTATATCGCGGACGGCCACTCGTGGATGGTGGACATAGACCTGGAGAAGTTCTTCGACCGGGTCAACCACGACCTCCTGATGAGCCGAGTCGCTCGGCGTGTCAAGGACAAGCGGATGCTACGACTGATCCGCGCGTTCTTGGAAGCTGGAGTGCTGGAGAACGGGCTGGTGGAAGCAACAGCGGAAGGCACACCGCAGGGTGGGCCGTTGTCCCCCTTGCTGTCGAACCTTCTGTTGGACGAACTGGATCGGGAACTGGAACGGCGGGGACACCGCTTTGTGCGTTATGCGGATGACTGCAATATCTACGTCCGCAGCGAGAAGGCGGGAAGGCGCGTGATGGACAGCATCACTCGCTTTCTGTTCACGACCCTCAAGCTCAAGGTCAACCCGGCGAAAAGCGCGGTGGCCAAACCCGAGTGGCGGAAGTTTTTAGGCTTCAGCTTCACGAGAGGGCCAACCCCGAGACTTCGTCTGGCACCGACCACGATCCAACGACTGAAGGATCGGGTGCGAGAAAGAACGCAACGGTCCTGTGGGCGAAGTCTGTCGCACGTGATCGAAAACCTGCGTCCTTACCTTACGGGATGGCGCAGCTACTTCGGGATCTGCGATACACCGTCCACGCTCCAAAGCCTTGACGGATGGATACGCCGCCGATTACGCAGTCTGGTGTGGAAACAATGGAAGACCGGTCGCACCCGCTTTGCGAAACTGCGTCAACACGGTGTCGGCAAAGACCTGGCCGCACAAACGGCCTGTGCCTGCCCCAACCCGTGGAAAGCCAGCGCCACTAAGGCGATGCAGATCGCCCTGCCCAACGTTACCTTCACCAAGCTTGGACTTCCCCAACTCTCTACCGACCACGCTTAACCTTATCGAACCGCCGTGTACGAGACCCGTATGCACGGTGGTGTGACAGGGAAAGCCCGTGAGGGCATACCTATGTCAATTCTCGCAACCACGCCCAAAAGCGGGAAAAATATTTCCCACATTTTTTTGCAACAGCGTTTATAATCTGTGGTTACCGACAGAGTATAGAACCCTTCACGAACTCTAAATATTTGACTGGAATGTCTTGATTTTTCCTTTTTCATTGTCTAAATTGAAGACTGAATGATTCCGTTCTCGAGGCAAGTAGACCATTGTGATTGACTGAATCGAGGGACTTCACATGCCGTTCTCCATTACAGATGCCTTGTATGAGTGGATGCACAAACGGCGGATCGTCAGCGCCGTTGCCCAATGTTTGGGAGTCAAAGAATCCACGCTGTCGTCGGAGCTGCACCCGGCGCGATACCATGCTAAATTGGGAGCCGACGAACTCATCCCGCTCTGCGAAGCGATCCGGCAGATCGGTTACGGCCATGAACTGCGGGGAATACTCCATCGCTTTATCAGCGAACTGGAGAATGAAGAATCCCGCGAGTTACCGGAGGGAGATCTGATCCCGCAAGTGCTCAAGCTGAATAGTGGCCTCGGTACATTGTCCGAATGTGCGGCGCACGTGAGTCGCATGGACGACGAAGCGGAACTGATTCAATTGCGAACCATGCTCCGTACGGAAATGCTGCCGGTTTTGCTGAAAATGGAAGATACCATCGAGCACCGTCTGAAAACCATTTGCAAACGGTCGCAAACCGTTTCCAGTAGTATCGCCGTCGCGCTAACGAACCCAAAATAGATTCAGGCTAAAAAGGGGAATGTTAAATGCCATCGAAAGATTTTGCCCTTCCGCTGGATGCGAACAGCAAGCAAAGCGGCGACATTACCGTGGAAACCCTCGCTGCAGCGGAAGTCCCCGCGACGTTCCAACTGTCCAAAGTCACGTCGGGCTCAGCCAATCAATTGAATCTGCAGACAGGTAAAGACGATGTTCACGTTGACCACATCTTTACGGCCACCGTCAACGGTGATATAGGTGAAACGACTTTGACGGCTGTGCAGTTGAAAACAGTCTATGATGATGCCCAGGGGGGAGACTGGGATTATGTAAGAGCCATTTGGATTTTCGGCTCGGTTGATGCCGGTGGTGCGTCCAACATGACCGAAATCCAAAGCGGAAAAACGTACAATTATCACGGTTGGCCGCCTTCCAATTAGAAGAGGGGTTTTAAGTCTCGCTCGATAAAGAATCATGGATGCGCAGACTATAATATATTATCTCGGCTTCGTCTTAGCGATCGCCGTGTGCTGGAATCTGGGAAAAGTATTCTCGATTCCGATGCTGTTGAACTTGGCGTTCAATTTGGCATTGAATCTGAAACTTCTCTCCGGTTGGGATATTCGCATCCTGATCGTCAGCTACTGTTTCGCCGTTTTCTTATGGGTGATTTTTTTAACCGGAACTTTTAACCGTGCTACGTTTATCGCGCTGATCGTGCTCGATGTCGGGGTGGCATTCAACGGTATTTGGCCGCAAATCCACTCTGTGGGAACCGGTCAGAGTTTCTGGAATGCTACGAGCACAACCATCATTGACATCTGGATGGTGTCTATTGCGGGTGTAGTCATTTCTATGGTCATCAAGAGTACCATTGTGGCTAAGGCCAAGGGAAAGTTCGTGGATATTCTTACCAATCCCCGCAAGCGTTTTGTGCTCCCGATCGGAGCTTGGGCGGCGATCATTGTTTTAGGTCAATATCTTGCACCCATAATACCTGATCTGATTGTAAAAAACCGGTTTGACATTGCTGCGCATGTACTGGTCTGGGGTTGGGTGGCTCTGGAAACTCCGTTCCTTTTCATGTACAGGCGGATTCGCAAACAGCAGGCTTAGGCTGCACTAATTCTCTGACAAAGGCTTTCGCATCGCGCGAGAGCCTTTTTTTTCTTTCCCCCCCACGAGGGGAGCAGAAGAGGGGAGTTTCCCTTCGTTTTTGGGTTTTCTTCCATTCATCCTTTCTTAGTATGCCTTTCCAATATGGGGGTACGATATGGAAACCGCAGTAAAGAATAACATTACGAGCACTTCTGACCCCTTTATCCTCTTGTGCTTGCCTTTCTTTATGAGTATTATTATCCTCCCAACGTATTTGTTTATGTGTATCAGGAATGTCGCACCATCCTTTTGTCCGAGCCGTTTCCAGCAGACGGCGCAAACCGCAGCCTACCCTCATGCTATATCAAGCACGGGAATATCCCATTGATTACCGTGATGCGCGGGATGCGTTTGAATTGGAATTCCTGACCACGGCTTTAGTTCTGCACAACGGCAATGTCGCCCACACTGCGCGCGCCATCGGAATGGCTCGCCGCAATCTTCAACTGAAAATCAACCGCTATGAAATTGATATTGAAACGATTCGCGAAGGGGTTGAAGTCACGAGTATCAGGTTGAGATAAGTGTTGCGCCAGTCCGCGGGAGATATGCATAAGACGCCATGCGGCGGCACGTTTGCGCCGTTTCCCTATGGAACAGGAGCGGGAGCCGGATTCTTGCGCATGGCTTTATTAATGATCTTTGCCGCGCACCCGAACCTCAGCAAGGGGAGTGGCACTGAGAGTGGCTCATCGTCGCTGCAGGTGACACGCTGAGCAGAAAAAGACGGCCTCATAGCCGTCTTTTCTGTTTTTTATTCATCGAGGAGGGTCATCAGACTCTCCCGGAATCGTTTCGACATTTCCGCTATTACTTCAGCAGTACCGCCTTCCGCACCGACACTTCCGTTTCGCTCTGCGCTTTCAGAATGTAAGTACCGCTCGGCAACTCCGAGGCGTCCCATCGCAGGGCATGCGATCCCGCCTCAAGTATTCCGCTCTTGATCCGCGACACTTCCCGTCCCGTTAAATCGAAAGCCGTTATCGCCACCGGCGATCTCTTCCCTATAGTCAGCCGTAGATTCACAACCGCATTAAACGGATTCGGCCACACCGGTTCGAGCGTAAATACGTTTGCGACACTGGGCCGTGTCGGCTGCACTCCCAGCCACGGCACGCACAGGGAAGTCTTCGCGATCCTCGCGTTGTCCTGCAGAAGCGAAAGATCGAACAATGCAGGATCAATCGTCGTGTTGCCGGGCTGCGGATGGCTGGGATCGTGCAGATACATTCCGCCCACGAACGCAAACCACACCTCGAACGATTCTCCCACCGACAGAATAGTATGATTACCCGAAAGGCTTCCGAACGGTCCCACCGAGTGCACATAGCGGATTTGGTATCCGTTCGCAATATCTGCCGTGAGCGGATCATTCGGTATCCGCCATGTGTGTTCTCCCTGCGGATGCGCGGCGATCCAGGCCGGATCGTTCATCCGTACCTGATCGTAATCCTGTTCACCATTACTGAGGAACCAGTAACGAGCAGCATCGTCAATCGGTGCGATGGATGCCGGCGAGCTTTCCCATGTTGGCCCCCACAACACAGGTTGTCCGATATTAAACATGAACCAGTTGAAGGAGATTTTCTGATAGGTTTCCAACGGTGAAACCAGAGTCATTCCCACAACGTGGGGACAGACGATATCCCCGGGTACAACATCCGGATCGCGCCCGTCATTGTCGCAGATATAGGCGACTTTCTCATTCGGCTCGAAACCGGCTATCTCGTCAGCCGCGTCCGTGAAAGAACCTTCCAAACCGACATAGCTGTCCGCCATGAAGTGGCCGACATAGACATCCCGCAGCGGATTAGGCCCGATGTTTTCCACGTGATAGCGAATCCACAAAATGCGGTTGCAGCCGGGAACCATCATGGAATACGTCGTCCGCGTAATTTTCAAGCCCAAGGGTCTGTGCGGCCCGTCCAGCGGATCGTTGAATACCCAACTGGGATCCCGCAATGTATCATAGAACGTGCACTCGAATTCATGATCGGCAATCGCCTCATCGCTGCGGATATTCTGTCCGAAACAACCCACAGTATCCCGGATGGATCGTTCGATGAAGCCTGAATTTCCCGGCCAGAATTCGTTGAGGCTCGGACTTGACCACCCGTCTGTTCCTATCGAGACTCGCGGTGTGCAAACGCTTCCGCTGTCAATGAGCGCTCCAATCCAAAGCGTTGCCAATCCCATATATTCCTGCCCCGATCCGCCCGGCAGCTCGCATGACGGAGAAGATTCATTCGGATCACACGGATCGTACGGGTCGTCGTCTTGCGGTTGATAGTTGCCGAATCCGCCCCAGTTGTATTGCGAAATCCACATATCATTCCAGCTATCTACGCGCGCTTCAACCGGTACGGGCTGAGCCCAAGCCGTAGAAAACAGAAACAGGGCGGCCAGCCCTGTTTTGAGGATATTTCGTACGCTCATGATGACCTCCACTGTTGTTTGAACAACCCCGGCGCACTCTTATACTACAATATAATCCAGCCTTCCAGAAAAGTCAATAGATTATCCCGACCGCCGAGCCGGGGCTCCCGACCCGGCCGGAATCCGAATCGCGCGAGGGCGTGCCCTTACCCCTCGCGTGTTAGACACCCCCCACTATCCCCCCTTATACTAAGGGGGGAGGACGGAAAGCGAGTCCATTCCGCGCAGAGCCTTCCCCCCTTTGCTAAAAGGAGGGAACAGAAAGCGGGTGTCTTTTTCAGCGTTTCAGCTTTCCGCGTTTTCCTCCGTTTTCATCTCACCGCTCGCACTTCATACACCGCCGATGAATCTCCCGGATATTCCGGCACGACAAAGCTCGTTCCCGTTGTGAAGCCCAGACTATCGCGCGCGGAGGTCCACCTTCTTTGCCGCCAGATCGTATAACCCGATGGCGATATGGGCACGCCCAACGTGTCCTGCGTGACCGCCGACCAGCGCAGCCTTAATCCAATGTTTCGCACGGACCACAACGTGAGATCGTTAACTGCTCGTGGCGGTACCCACAAATCACCCGGCCCCGGCCAGGCGCGAATCGTATCGTAAGCCATTTGAGCCAATTCCGCAGATAGCTGCACGGCTGCCGCCGAATCCGGCATTCCCGCTGTCCGCCAGACGGCTATTGCCGAGTCCCCGCGAGCAAAAATCAAATCCTCGAGCGGAAACGTGGTCAGATGAATTCCACCGCCGTGCCCGTCCACCAACACATTCGTGTCCAATGTGTCGCGGAATCCCGGAGCGTGCTGCGCCATGTTCTTGATCCGCCAGCCTTCATCGCAGAGCGGAGCGGTCGTGTCGCCGCGCACTTCAAACGGAGTGGTGTGCGAAATTTCCCAGAAGGGAATCGCCGTGCCGAATTGCACCGGCATCGGACAAATCCAGGCCGTGGACAACTGCGGATTTTCTCCGGGCATTACTCCTTCTACAATGAGTCCGCTTACGGTAAGTCTGCGAGCCACCGCTCCCGATACGGAAATCCATCCGCGCGGCAGACTGCCCTGCTGTCCCTGATAGGGCAGGGGATAGGGATTAAAGGCATCCGTCGTGCGTAAATCTCTTGCCACCGTGCGGAAAATGAATTTCGCCGTCAATGAATCTCCGCGCACCGCGCCTTCCATAAACATTTTAGCCCGGTCATGGCGATACACTCCCACGCGTCCGTTCGGACTTCCTGCGTACGAGTAATTCGCGCGCACCAGTACTCCCAAGGGAGCGGCGACCGTGTCGCTCGAATTGTAGCGGATGTAGCTGTGAGCGAAGGTTTCAAAGATCGCCGCTCCGCCGTGCGCGTCAATCACTCCGAACGAAGCCGGCTGTGTGTGTCCATTCACTTGTGTGGAATCCAGAATCGCCTGAAAATCCGCCACCGTGCGGCATCTCTGCAAGGCCAACTTGATGATTTTACCGTCATCGTCCGCACCGGGTATCATATCCGGCGTGTTGAGATTGGTGGCATCTTCAATCGCA
>RPQS01000124.1 GCA_003818605.1 Candidatus Zhuqueibacterota bacterium
ATCGGCTATATCGGCGGAGCCAGTCGCGGCCGGCCGTTGCGCGGTTTGGGTCTCTCGGCGATATTTGTTCTGGGAATCGCGATTGTATACAGCTCGTTGGGATTAGTATCCGCCGCCACCGGAACTCTGTTCGGAGCGGTCTCCGGCTCTCCCATTGTGACTCTGGTGGTCGCCACCATTTTCACGTTGATGGGCATCAGCATGTTGGGCGCCTTCGAGATTTCGCTGCCCTCATCCGTACAAACCCGCTTGCAAACCGGCGGCAAAGGGCCCGGCTTGCTGGGGCCGCTGATCGTGGGAATGGTTTCCGGCTTGGTGATGGCTCCCTGCGTCGGCCCCGTAATTGTTGCGCTGTTGGCTTGGGTTTCCAGCACAGGCAATCTGTTTTACGGTTGGGCTTTACTCTTCGTCTTTTCGCTCGGGCTTGGTCTGCTGTTTTTGATTATCGGTACATTTGCCGGAGCGATTCAGGCTCTGCCTAAAGCCGGAGCATGGATGGACACCGTGAAGAAAGGTTTCGGCTGGATTCTGATGGCCGCGGCGCTCTTCATCTGCCGCTTTCTTATTCCTGAACCTTTTTATTCTCTGGGATGGGCAATCCTACTCGTGATGTTTGCGGTTTTCGCGGGCGCTTTCGATATGCTGAAACCCGAAGCGCGCGCCGGTCAACGGATTTGGCGTGGCATCACATTAATCGCGTTTCTCGCGGGAGCCATTATGCTCTTCCGCGTTTTTATACCGCAGGGTGGAGTTGGCGGGGCGGGGTCTTCCGCGAGTGTCCAATGGATCGTTAATGATGAAATCAGAGCTTTAACCGACGCTGAAACGCAAGGCAAGCCGATGATTGTGGACGTGTACGCCGATTGGTGCGCCGCGTGCGTGGAACTCGATCACAAAACCTACAACAAACCCGAAGTCGTTTCGCGGCTGGAACCGTTTATTCGTTTGAAGCTGGATTTTACGCATGAGAACGAGTGGGTACGCGAAATGAAAAAGAAATATCAAATCACCGGCATGCCCACCGTGATTCTCTACGATCCTTCCGGCGGGGAACTGACCCGCTTCACCGGCTTCAAATCCGCTTCCGGATTTATCGCTCTTCTCGACCGCAATAAACTGTAACTTTTCGCGAAAGGATAAAACTTCGTGTCCAATCTGCTGGAAATCACCGACTCGAATTTTGAGGAAATCATTCTGCGCGCCGACCGGCTGGCCGTACTTGACTTCGGAGCCGAATGGTGTGCCCCCTGTAAAAAAGTGGAAGCCATGCTCGAAGAGCTGGCTCCACTGTGGAAAGATAAAATTGTAATCGGCTCGCTGGATATTGCCACCAGCCCGGAAACGGCGCGTCGTTTCGGCGTGCTGAACATTCCGCAAGTGCTCTTCTTCAAAAACGGCAGTCAGGTAGAAACCGTGATCGGAGTCCTGCCTAAGGCCAAGTTCGAAGAAAAGCTCAGAAACCACGCCGGATAAGCGAGTTATTTTTTGCCGCTTTTTTTCGTTGTTTTGGAAGCCGCAGCCTTAGTGGGTGCGGCTTTCTTTACGGGTTTCTTTGCGGGCGCGGCTTTCGCAGGCGTTTTTGCGGCAGCAGGTTTCGCTTCGTGCGTTCTCTCTTTCACTGCCTCCGGCTTACTTGGTGGAGGAGGGGGCGGCGGTGGCGGTTCCGCCTTCACCGGTTTCGGGGCGGGCGTTGAACCGGGAGCCAATGCTTCCAGTTTTGCGCGTAGATCCGCCAATTTGTCTTCAAGCCGCTTGCGCTCTCTCTCCGCAGCTTTGATGATTTGTGAAGTATGTCCAGCGCCCAGCCAACCGCCCAAATTCGCATTGTGCTGAGTGGCTGCCAACTCCTTCTCGATCCGAAGCATGCGAAGCTTCAAATCGCGGATTTTGTGTTCCAGTGTTTCATCCATGTGTGTTTTCCTCAGCGTATGTCGTTCTCATCTTGCGAATGTTGCATCAACTGACCGCACGCCCTGATCATCGCAGTAGAATTTGAATAGGGGCTGCGGTTCCGGACAATTATTTCCAATGACGATGGCCTTCTCCAGCCGGGTGACTCCGCGCGTTGTGCCCGATCCGTTCGACCAGTGCACGGTCGCCAAGAGTTCTCCGGCTTTCACTTCATCTCCGGTCTGTTTTTCGAATACAATTCCCGCCGAATGATCCACGGGATCCGCCGCTGTGCGTCGGCCTGCACCCAAATCCACCAAAGCAAAACCGACTTCGCGAGCAAGAATTCGCGTTACATAACCATTGCCGGCAGCGCGAATCTCATACCGGTGTTTCGGCGTCCAATATCTTTCGTACCGCTCAATCACTTCCGCCTTTGAACCCTGCGCTTCCGCAACTTCCTTCAGCTTCTCGAGTCCCGCGCCGCTTTTCAGCGTTTGGTCGAACAGCGTTGCACCCTCGGTCATAGAAGTAACTTTACCGCCCAGCAGCAGCATGGCGGCTCCCATTGCGCGGCACAAATCCATCAATCGCTTATCGCCATCTCCGGTTCGTAGAATCTCGATGCACTCGATGATCTCCGGCGCATTCCCCGACGCTCGTCCTAATGGACTATCCATATCCGTGCCGAAGACCAGCGTGCGGACTCTTTCCGCCGCCGACCACCGCACTAAAGTCTGCGCCAGTTCGCGCGCTTCATTCTCGCTGCGCAGAAATCCGCCTTCACCCACCTTGACATCCATCACCAACGCATTGGTGCCTTCCGCAATTTTTTTCGACAAGATGCTTGCTGCGATCAGCGGCGGAATGGATACGGTAGACGTCACATCGCGCAGCGCGTACAATTTGCGGTCGGCGGGAACCAATTCCGCCGTTTGCGCTCCGAACGCGCAATTCGTCCGCCCCAGAATCGTTTCGAATTCATCTTCACTCAGGCCGACGCGAAATCCGGGAATGCTCTCGAGTTTATCGAGTGTGCCGCCGGTGTGTCCCAAAGCGCGTCCGGAAATCATGGGCACGGGTACACCCGCCGCCGCCACGACCGGCGCGATAATGAGTGACGTTTTATCACCGACTCCGCCGGTGGAGTGCTTGTCCACTTTGATTCCCGGCACGCGGTCGAGCGTCAGGCGCTTGCCCGAATCGATCATCGCTTTCAGAAAACGCGTGCCTTCCGCTTCGCTTAAGCCCTGAAAGTAGATGGCCATCAGCATGGCGGCCATCTGATAATCCGGAACCTCGCCGTAAGTGAATCCGCGAATCAGTTCGGAAATTTCTTCAGGCAGAAGCGCTTCACCGCGCTGTTTCTTGGCTATGAGTTCAACCACCAGCATACTATCTTCGCTCCGGAATCACGCTGCCGTCGGGAATCGTCGCATCTTTTTCCACAATCACAATACCGTCGCGTACGGCATAGCCTTCGCCGTCCATATTCGGACATCCGCTTCCGGGATCCACCCGGACGCCATAGCCGATGCGCGCGTTCTTATCAATGATCGCCCGGCGGATTAACGTATCGCCGCCGATGCCGATATCCACGCGGTTTTCCGCGCGATTGGCCTCCAGCGTGTCGGGACTTTCAAAATAATCCGCTCCGGCAATGTAGGAGTCTTCTATCGTCACGCCGCTTTGAATGATCGTACGCGTGCCGACGATGCTGTGATCCACGTTGAAGTCTCCGGCTCGTACGCCCGCGCAAACCAGACTTTTCCGGATGTGCGCGTTGCCGAGACGCGCGCCGGGCAGGAACCGCGGACGCGTGTAAAGCTTCATCTGCGGATCGAACACGTCAAAGCGCGGACTCTCGCCCGCCAAAGCCAAATTGGATTCGTAATAGGTTTTGATAGTTCCGATGTCTTCCCAGTAGCCGGTGAACGGGAAGACGAACACGCGCGTGCGCTCAATGGCGCGGGGAATGACGTGCGCTCCGAAATCCGCTCCCGTATCCGCCTGCAGAATGTCGGCCAGAGCCGAGTGACGGATCAGATAGATTCCCATCGAACCGAGATAGAAGGGGCCGCGGCCGATGGCGTTGCGATCTCCGAATAATCCGGTTGGAAAATCCCAGCCGCGGATTTTATCCGTGGAGGTCGGTTTTTCCTGAAAATCTATCACGCGTCCGTCCGGTTTCGTATGGAGCACACCGAAGCGGTTAATATCTTTTTCGTGAATCGGCAGAGCGGCAATGGTGACGTCAGCCCGTTGCTGACGGTGCATGGCCAGCATCACGCGATAATCCATCCGATAGATGTGATCGCCGGAGAGAATGAGAATATCTTCGGCTCCGGTAGGGCGGATGTGCCGCAAATTCTTGCGCACGGCATCGGCTGTGCCCTGATACCAGTCTGCATTATCCGGTGTTTGTTCGGCGGCTAAGATTGTCACGAAGCCCTCGCGGAACGTGTCGAACATGTACGTGAGAGCGATATGCCGGTTAAGCGACGCCGAATTAAACTGCGTAATCACGAAAATGCGGTCTATGCCGGAATTGAGGCAGTTGGAAACCGGAATATCAATCAGACGGTACATGCCGCCGAACGGTACGGCCGGTTTTGACCGCTGCTTGGTCAGCGGATAGAGCCGCGTGCCGCGTCCGCCTCCTAAGATGATTGCTACCGTTTGCTCCATGATTCGCGATTCCTACTTTGTCATTGTCAGCGCTTGAACGGTCACGGTTGCCAGAGCTTCCGCGTGATCCTTCGTGCGCGCTTCCGCAAACACGCGGACAATCGGCTCCGTATTGGAAGCTCGTACTTGAATCCATGCATCAGGCAGATTCCACTTCAATCCGTCCAGATGATCCGCCGTGCCGAAAGACACGCGGCCTTTAACTTCCGCTACGGCTTGCCGTAATTTATCCAAACTATCGAACGTGACGCGTTTTTTTACAAGTGTATATTGCGGGAGCGAGGTAAAATACGCGGAGGCGCTTCCGCCCGATTCCAGAATTGCCTGCAAAATCAGCGCGATGCCGACCGCGCTGTCGCGGGCGGCGTGAATCGAGGGCAGCATCACACCGCCGTTGCCTTCTCCGCCGATCACCGCGCCGGTTTCCAACATCTTGCGCGCCACGTGGGCTTCGCCGACCTTTGTGTGTGTGACTTTCTGTCCGTATTTTTCCGCTACGTCGTCCAAGGCTCGCGTCGTGGAACAATTGGCGGTTACGGGTCCTTTTACATATCGCAAGACCAAATCCGTGGCGGCCACCACCGTCAATTCTTCTCCGGCGGGTTCGCCGTTTTCCAGAATCACCACCAGACGATCCGCATCCGGATCGGTGACGAATCCGATGTCCACGCGCGCTTCTTTCATCGCCGCGCAAACTTCGTGAAGATGATCGGAAATCGGTTCCGGATTGCGGGGAAAAATTCCCGTCGGTTCCGTGTGAAAGGAAACGGTTTCGCATCCCAATTGTTCGAGAAGCGGGAGCAGCAGTGCTCCGCCCGCGCCGTTGACCGCATCCAATCCCACGCGGAATTTGCGCGCGCGAATTTTATCCATATGAAGAAACGGAATCGCCGTGACCGCCGCCAAATGCCGCTGAATCGCCGCTTCATCTTTTTCATACGACCCGGTTTCCGCCGCTCCGATGTCGAAGCGGGATGCGGATTCCACTTTCGAGCGAAGACTTGCGCCTTCGGCTTCACTTAAAAATAATCCATCGGAGTTGTAAAATTTATATGCATTCCATTCGGCGGGATTATGACTGGCCGTAATGGCGATGCCGCCGCGGGCTTGGTGATGCCGCACCGCCATGCCGATGGTCGGTGTGGGGACGACGCCCACATCAATAATTTTACAGCCGGCGCTTGCCAAACCCGCAAACGCCGCCGCGCGCATCATGACGCGTGACGTGCGGCTGTCACCGCCCACAACCACCGGGCCGGGTTTGCACGTCGCACCAAAGCATTGCGCCCAGCGCAACGCAACTTCCGCCGTCAGAGATTGTCCGACAATGCCGCGCACGCCGGAAACGGATATCATTAAAGGGGATTCTACCATTGACCCGGCCATTGTTCTCCGATATGATGAGCCAGAGCTTCTAAAAAAGTTTGATCCCGCCTTCCGAAAGCTCCGGTTTCCTTGCCGTCTATGTCAATCTCGCCGATAATTTGTCCGTTCGCGTGAATCGGAACTACGATTTCAGAGCGGGTATCGAAAAAACACGACAGATAGCGCGAATCTTTTCGCACATCGTCTACGATAATGGTCTTTGCTTCCCGCACCGCCGCGCCGCAGATTCCTTCGCAGACCGGAATTTTCGTATGTTCGGTTTCCTGACTCCCCGACCACGGGCCGAGTGCCAGCGTATCTCCTTCCAGCCAGTAGATTCCGATCCAATCGTAGCGCGGATCCAAGCGGCGCATGTGGTCGCAAAGACTCTGGCAGTACTCGCGAAAAGTCATGCCTTCGATTTGTGGAAAGGCTTCATGCTGCATATGATCATCTCCCGTGATTTCGGCACCAATCCAGGAAAGTTTCTACTCCCCACGTGGACGGGCAATTGCCCGCCGTAAGCGGCCCTTTGGCCGCCGTGTCTATGCCCCAGCGAATATCCCACAGTCCGTCTATGTGATGGGCATCCGGACAGAGCGGAACGGGCACATGCATTTCTTCGCACACGCTAAGCCATCGCCAATCCAGATCCAGACGGTGCGGACTGCAATTCAGTTCGATTCCCTTACCGTTCTGCGCGGCGCACGCAATCAAGTGTTCGTGATTCACCGGATAGCCATTCCGTTCCAGCAGCAGCCGCCCCGTCGGATGTCCCAGGATATCCACGTGCGGATTTTCCAGCGCCCGGCACAAACGTTCTGTGGCTTGCACTTCGGTCATGTTGAATCCGGAGTGGATAGAGGCCACGACGAAATCGAATCCCGCTAATATTTCGTCGTCGAAGTCCACGCTGCCGTCCGGTAAAATGTCCGCTTCCGTCCCCTTCAGAATCCGGAAGGGTGCAAGTTGTTTGTTCAGTTCGTCAATTTCGCGCCATTGCGCGCGCACGCGATCCGGAGTCAAGCCATGGGCATAAGCCGCCGTTTGCGAATGATCCGCAATTCCGAGATAGTGATAGCCCCGTTCGATCATAGCCCGTGCAAGTTCGGCAATGGAATTATGCCCGTCCGAGTACGTAGAATGACAGTGCAGGATTCCCCGGATATCTTCCCATGCCACGGGAGCGGGAAACTCTCGGCTTCCGGCAGGAGCAATGGTTGAACCGTTTTCGCGGAGTGCGGGCGGAACATACGTTAAGCCTAAAACCGCGTAAACCTGTTCCTCGGTCTCCGCTTCGATATTTTCCAGTGCGAGTTTTCTTGTTGCGCAAATCTGTTTCAGTGCGGAAAGGTGTTCTTTCGATCCGGTCACCAGCACTTTTCGAGCGGCTGCTTCGTGTTTCGAAATTATGGAAAGCTCAATTGGAAATTCGGCGATGTTTTTCCCGCGCAGAATAGTTCCGGTTTCTTCCCACGTCACTCCAGGAAGAGTGAGAACGGCTGTTCGCACGGATTCAATCCGGTTTTCCGGTGCCATCACCAGCACGTCCAAATCACCGACAGTCTCCATGCCCCGCCGCAGGCTTCCCCCGAAGAAAACTTCGTCAATGCCGTGAATCTGAGTCAGCGATTCACTCAACGCATCCGCCGCCCGTTGCGCGTGATGCCGCCAATGCCTGCCCGAAACCGTTTTAAGATAGGCCAATCCCGCGCGAAATTTTTCGGCGGTTTTCGCTCCGAAGCCGGGCAATTTCTCAACTACTCCCGTATCCAGCGCGTTTTCCAGATAGGCCAGCGAGGTGATGCGCGCATCCTGCCACAGCGTGCGCGCGCGTTTCGGCCCCAAGCCTTCCACGCGTAAAAGTTCCAAGACACCCGAGGGCACTTTTTCCAAAGCATTGTCGAGATCGCCGAACGTACCGCGCTCTGCAAACTCGACTATGGCCGCCGTGACTCCCTTGCCGATTCCTTTGATTGCGGCGAGCCGGTTTTCCGCCAGGAGTTCTTCCAGCGATTCGCCCTGCATTTCCAGCGTTCGCGCGGCATAGTCGAATGCCCGCGCGCGAAAGGCGTCCTCGCCGATTAATTCGAGTAAAACGGCATATTGCCGCAGAGCGGCGGCGGCTTCCTGTTTGGTCACGGCCGGCTCAGAACAACCGGATAAATTCGCGCATGAACGCGGGCAAATCGGCGGGCGTGCGCGACGTCACCAAATTCCCGTCCACGACGACATCCGTGTCCTGCCATGAGGCTCCGGCATTGATCATGTCGTCTTTGATCGCCGCGTAGCTGGTCAGATTGCGGCCTTCCACGATTTTCGCCGAAGCCAAAACCCATCCGCCGTGGCAAATGCACGCAATCGGTTTGCCCGAACTGTTAAGCTCCCGCACCAGTTTTAGAATCGGCTCGGATTGGCGCAGCTTGTCCGGCGCCCATCCGCCCGGGATGACGATACCGTCCAACTCATGCGACTGCACAAATCGCGCGTCCGTATCCACTTTGCATGGATAGCCGTATTTGCCGCGATACTCGGGTGCGCTGCCCGTTCCGACTTGCTTCACCGTCGCACCTTCTTCACGCAGCCGGAACGTGGGATACCAGACTTCCATTTCCTGATAGTCCTGCTCCACGAGCACGGCGATCACTTTACCTTTGAGCTTCACGATTCACCTCCCGTTTGCGAACGTGAAACGACCGGATATTCTTTTCGATGGAGTAATGCCGGAGTCTGCATCAAAAACACTCCGCCGATCACCATCAGTCCGCCGATGATCAGCGATGCGCCCACGGTCTCTCCGAGAATCAGAACCGATAACGCGGTAGCAACGACCGGCTGCGGAGTGGTCAGAATGGCCACTTGCGAAGGATCCACTCTCCGCAGCAACGCAAACCAAATGATGTACGACACGGCGGTAATCATGAATCCGGTGTACAGCGTGCCCATCCATCCCCGCCATGTGACGACCGAATAGTCCTGCGCTATCGCAGGCCCGATTAAAAACGGCAGACCCATGCCACTTCCCAATATCAGACACACCAGCGTGGCTCGTACCGGCCCGTATTTGTGCACTAAAGGCTTTGCGAGAACGGTATAGCTTGCCCACGCGAGGACGCTGATGGCGATCAGTAAATCTCCCGCCGCGTTCTCTGTCCCGATGATCGGAGTGGGACTTTCCTTTACAACAAAAACGAGTCCGCACAGCGCAAGCCCGATGGCGGAAACTTTAATCCACCGCAGCTTTTCATATCCTAAAATGGCTGACAAGGCCAAAGCCGCCACCGCCGTAGCACCATACAACAGCGATGCATGCGACGGGACGGTATACTTCATGCCGTTCAAGTAAAGCAGTTGATTAGCCGGGACGGCAATAAAAGCTAAGAATAAAAAGCGCGGCCAGTCCCCTTTTTCCACTTTGATCCACGCTTTGCGAGCGATAAAAATCACGGCCAGACCGATTAAACCGAATACAAACCGCCAAAACGCAAATGCAAATGGTGTGAACTCCGCAAGTCCGACTTTCACGAACAGATATCCGCACGAATTGAGAACCACGTGCGTCAGAATTAGTCCCATTAAAGTCGTGCGGATCTGCAGCGGCATATACGATTAGTCCATTCCGAACGCGCGGATGACGGTTTTCGTTTCGGAAAGATTATCGAAAACGACGTCTGCGTGCGCGGCGACCAGATCATCCCGTGTAAACGCTCCGCCGGTGGCCACTCCCATCGTTCTCAAGCCCACCGCCTGCCCACCTTCGATATCGTGAATTGTATCGCCGATTACCCATGTATCGCTTTTTTCGAACGCGCGATTATAGTGGGTTTCCGCCGAACGAACGGCATCCCGCAGAATATCCGCGCGATCATGGTGGGTATCGCCAAAACCGCCTGCCGGAAAATAGCGGTTCAGACCGAACTGGCCGATTTTAATTCTTGCTCCGGCTTCCATATTGCCTGTCCCTAAAGCCAGAGCCGCGAGATCGCGTCGTTTGTCCAGCTCATTCAGGAGTTCCGCGATACCCGGATGAAGATGGATTTTTTTGCTGGCGGAGATGCATCCCGGCAGAGCCTCCAGATAGGCGGAGCGAAACGTCTGATACGCTTGTTCCCAGTCTCCGGTCAAGCCGCTCATTCCGAAGCAGTCCCGAAAGATCAGCGGATCGGTTCGTCCGTGCAGTTTCAGAGTATCGGTTACGGCATGGACGCCGAAAACTCGCAAGTAGGCCGCATCAAACGCGCGCCGTGTGGCGCCGTCCAAGTGCGTCAGGGTGCCATCTATATCGAAAATCAGTAGTTTCAAATCATGCCTTCAACAATTTAGGAAACAATAATCTACGACAGACTTCGCAGAAAATCAAGGCTTTTAAGCCGTGTAAAACTTGATTATTCCCCCAAGGACAGGTATCTTGTCCTTATCCATTACATTACAAAATCAAGCTGTTGCGATCTCGTCAAGTTCATCAGTGGACACGTACAGACGTTCGCAGTAGCTCCGCTCGAGTACCGGAAAACCTCGAAAAATGAAAACCGGAATCATGTACCTGCTCTTTGTCTTTTTCTTCTTACCCGCTGTGCTCTTTGCACAAGGCACTTCAGTTTCCGTGAACGTGCAGCTCCATCGCGATTTCGACCGGGAAATTTTCACATCCACGCTCGAAGTATTCGAAGCGGATCGCTTCGGCACGACGTTTTTCTTTACGGATTTCGACTATGGTTCGACCGGCCAGCAAGGGAGCTATTTTGAAGTTTCCCGCAATATTCGCGTTGTGCCGGTCGGGAAGGCCCACGCGAATCTCAGCCTTCAGTTTAATGACGGCGTGTTGCCCGCTGATGCCATAGCCGGGAAAGGCATTCCCCGAACGGTTCTTTACGGTGTTGCTCTGTCCGATGTCTGCTGGGGTAAGGCTTTCTTTGAACTGCAAGCGCTCGCCCGGCAGGAATTCGGGGCTGATTTGGGCTGGCAATTGACCGCAGTCTGGGACTGGCCGATTCCCAAAACGCCGCTTGAGTTTCTCGGCTACGTGGATTGGAACTCCAACACGACCGGCCACCAACCGACATCCGTACAGACCGAACCACAACTACAGTGGAACTGGAAGAATCTTGCTTTGGGAACGGAAGTGGAAATTTCGCGGAATTTCACCGGAGCATGGACGCCCGACCACGGCTTTCGCTATCGCAAATGGTACACACATCCGACTCTATATCTGCGCGTGAAGTTCTGAGAGGAGAATTCCCTCTGAACCGCGCTGCGCCGCCCGCGTG
>RPQS01000125.1 GCA_003818605.1 Candidatus Zhuqueibacterota bacterium
CGTAGAAACGGTACGAAAAAGTCTGAATAGCGCTATCCTCTACAAGTATATGTCCGGATCGAACAAGCCGCTGCCATGCCCGTTTGTCATCAATAACAACCGTGAAGACAAAATCACCCATTACACTCCGCATCAATTGCACATTCACGCGCGCACGTCCGCGACCTCCTTCCTCGTCTTCTCTGACGCCTACTATGAACCGGGCTGGGAAGCTACGGACAACGGTATGCCGACTACTATTTTTAAAGTAAACGGCTTCGGCCGCGGTCTGTATGTCCGCGAAGGAGTGCATACCATCGAATTCCGCTATACCGGCAAATACGAGAAACGCGGCGTCGCTGTGGCTACGATTTCCCACTTCCTCGTTTGGGGTCTGGTGATCGGAACGTTTCTCTACCAACGCAAGCGCAAAACGGCGGAGAAGGCGTGAACACCGAGCCAGCAGTAGAAACCTCCACATCGTCCGCTGAAATCGCGGCCGGCAGTTTTGAGCTGCGCGGCGAGAATCTGGTCAAATTCTACGGCCGCCGTAAAGTCGTGGATGAAGTCACAATTCGCGTCACCACGGGCGAAATCGTCGGCTTGCTGGGACCGAACGGCGCGGGCAAGACCACCACCTTCTACATGGTCACGGGCATGATTAAGCCCAACGGCGGCCGCATCATGGTCAACGACCGCAATATCACGGATCTGCCCATGTATCGCCGCGCTCGGCTCGGCATTGGCTATCTGGCTCAGGAACCGTCTGTATTCCGCAAACTCACGGTTGAACAAAACCTGATGTGCGTCCTCGAACTGATGCCGCTTAGCCGCAGTGCACGATTGGAACGGATGGATCAGTTGCTGGAAGAATTTACGCTTGCACACGTTCGCAAAAGCCGCGGATTCCAACTGTCCGGAGGCGAACGCCGCCGCGTGGAAATCGCCCGTTCGCTGATCACCCGGCCCAAATTTATGCTGCTTGATGAACCGTTCGCCGGCATTGATCCCATCGCGGTCAATGATATTCAGGAAATCGTGCGCGGTCTCAAGAAACGCGGCATCGGCGTGCTCATCACCGATCATAACGTTCACGAAACTTTGGCCATTACCGACCGTTCCTATCTCATTTACAGCGGCCACCTTCTGAAAGAAGGTTCTGCCGAATTTCTGGCCAACGATGAAGAGGCACGCCGGATATATTTAGGAGAGTCTTTCAAACTCGATCGGTAGAATCTGCCATGCTTCGGCTTTTCTCGATTTCTGCCGATAATATGGATTGAAGCTGCACCCACGCCCGCGCACACCCCTTTGCACTGCCCACCCTTCGCGCGGGTTGCCATTTCGCAACACCGACATCCTGCGGCACGGCTCTTGCTTTTCAGCGCGCCGCGCTTTATCTTATTCCCTGAACCTATTCCTTTCTGAACAAAGACCGTACGTATGCATCAGCTTCGGCAAGAGTTACGGCAGAAACTGGAGCAGTACCTTCAGCCCCAGCAGATTCTTCGCAGCGAGCTCATTCAGCTCCCGCTGCTGGAGTTGGAGCTGCGCGTGCGCGCAGAACTGCAGGAGAATCCTTTCCTCGAGGAAGTCCCCGAGGACGAGGCCATTGTGGATAAAGAACAGGCCGAGATAGAAACCGAACCCGGTGCGGCTATGTTCGAGAGTGCGCCCGAAGGGCACGAGGCATCCATGGAAAAAATGGACGAGAATCCTCCTCCCGCCAAATCGGAAAAGGAAGTGGATTGGGAAGACTTTCTCGACGATGAGGAATCCTACGTCTTCAAAGCCAACCGCTATATTCCCGAAGAAATGGCGGAAGCGCCGCGGCCGTTCGTTCCTACGCTGGCCGAACACTTGGAAGAACAGCTTCACCTGCAGCGTCTCACCGAGGACGAATACCGCATCGGACAATATATCATCGGGTCTATCAATAAAGATGGCTTTCTGAACTATCCCATCGAAGAGATCGCCCGCGAATTGAACGTCGAAGTGTCTGCGGCGGAACGCATTCTGCAAGTGGTTCAGCAACTCGATCCGCCCGGCATTGCCGCCCGCAATCTGCAGGAATGCCTGCTGATTCAGCTTCGCCAAAGCGAACGCCCCGACCGCGTCGCCCTTCCCATCCGCATGCTTACGGAAACGTACGACGATTTTCTGAACAAGCGTTTTGAAATCGTCGCGCGGAAATTGAACATCAGTCTGGAAGAAGTCAAGCAGTCTTTCAATGAAGTCCGCAAGCTCAATCCCAAACCGGGCGAAGGCTATTTCGACGAAAAACAGAATTACATTGTGCCCGATCTGGTCGTTCAGCACGTCGGGGAAAACGGCGACTTCGTCGTCTACTTGAATGACGGAAACGTGCCCAGTTTCCACGTCAACACCGCCTATAAGGAGATGTTCCTCTCCGGCAGTACGGATAAAAAGGTGAAAGAATTCGTCACCCGGAAACTGGAAAGTGCGCGCTGGTTCATCAACGCCATTCATCAGCGGCAGACTACGATTCTCCGCACAATGCGCGCCATCGTCAAACGGCAAGAGGGATTCTTCAAGCACGGCAAAGATTTTTTGAAGCCGATGATTCTGCAGGATATCGCCGAAGACATCAGCATGGACATCTCCACGATTTCCCGCGTGACTTCCGGCAAGTATGTGCAGACCGAGTGGGGAGTGTTTGAATTGAAATACTTCTTCTCCGAACGCATGGAAACGAACGAAGGAGAGGAAGTCTCGACCAAAGTCATTAAGTCCCGTCTTCAGGAAATCATTGATTCGGAAGATAAATCCGATCCCTATTCCGACCAAACCATCGCCGAAATGCTGGCTAAGGAAGGTTTCCCCATCGCCCGCCGCACCGTGCAGAAATACCGGGAACAGCTGAGTATTCCGGTTAAACGGATGCGGCGCGAAATCTGACCCAATCGCAGTGTACGGGGGCACGACCGGTCGTGCCCCTTTTCTTTGTCCGGACATGCGCGCAATTTCTTGCGCTCTGGAAAGATGCCCCGGATTTTCGTATATTATTCAGTTAAGGTTTCCCTGATTCACTAACACAGCCTACGATTCATGACCCCTGCACAGTCTCTTCGGGATTTCAACAATTACCCTGTCTTGCCCTTACGGGACGTCGTTATCTTCCCTTCGATGATTTTCCCGCTGCTGATCGGCAGACCTGGTACGCTGGCTGCCGTCGAACGCGCGATGCTCGGTGAACGGAGGCTGATGCTGCTCGCGCAGCGCGACCCCAATTTAGAGGACCCCGCACCGTCCGACCTCTATTCGGTCGGCGTGGTCGCCAACGTACTCCAGACCCTCAAACTCCCCAACGGCCTCGTGAAAGTGTTGGTGGAGGGTCTGCATCGTGCCGAGGTGCTGGATTTCGCTCAAACGGAAAATTCGTTCGATGTGCGCGTCCGGCCTCTGTCGGTCACGGATACGTCTGTTTTGGAAACGCGCGCGCAGATGAAAGTGGCCGCGCGCCGCTTCCGCGAATTTGTCAGCCTCAACCGGCAGCTGCCCGATGAAGTGCTCATTACACTGTCCAATTTGAACGATCCCGAACATACCGCCGATTTCATGTTCGCTCATTTGCCGCTTCCCATTGAGAAAAAGCAGCAAGCGCTCGAGCAATCCAGCCTCCTCGAACAATTTCGGATCATCAACGCCACGCTCGAAGAGGAAATCGAAATCCTCAAAATCGAACGTTCTGTGGAAGGTCAGGTGCGGGAAAAAATCAGCCGCTCCCAGCGCATCTATTATCTGCAGGAACAACTCCGCGTCATTAAAAAAGAACTGGGCGAAGAAACCGACGAAGATTATTCGGACGTCATCGCCTATCGCAAGAAAGTCCGCAAAGCTAAGATGCCCAAGCTGGTACGAGCGCGCGCCGATGAGGAACTCGACAAGCTCAAGGGCATGCCCATGATGTCCCCCGAAGCATCGGTCATTAAGAATTATCTGGACTGGGTCTGTGCCATGCCATGGGGGACTACCACGAAGGATAATCTCGATCTTGCCGATGCCGAACGCATTCTTGAGGAAGATCACTTTGGATTGAAAAAACCCAAAGAACGGATTCTCGAACATCTGGCGGTTCTCGCGCGAGTGGAGAAAATCAAAGGCCCGATTCTTTGTCTGGTCGGGCCTCCGGGAGTGGGTAAAACGTCTTTAGCCCGCTCGATTGCACGGGCGATGGGCCGTAATTTCGTGCGGCTCAGTCTGGGCGGCGTGCGCGATGAAGCCGAGATCCGCGGCCATCGCCGTACCTATATCGGATCCATGCCCGGCCGCATCATTCAATCCATGAAGCGCGCCGCATCCATGAATCCCGTCTTCCTGCTCGATGAAGTGGACAAGATGGCGGCGGATTTCCGCGGCGATCCTGCCGCCGCGCTGCTCGAAGTCCTCGATCCCGAGCAAAACAACACGTTTTCCGACCACTATCTCGAAGTGGATTTCGATCTCTCGCAGGTGCTCTTCATCACCACGGCCAATCTCCGTTCGGAAATCCCTCTGCCGCTGCAGGATCGGATGGAAGTGATCGAGATTCACGGCTATTTGCGCTATGAAAAATTGCAGATCGCGCGTAATTTCCTGATTCCCAAGCAGGTCAAAGAACACGGCTTGGCCGCCGATGAACTCGGGCTTCCGGATCAAACCATTTTCAGCATTATAGACGTATACACGCGCGAATCCGGCGTCCGTGAACTCGAACGCATGATTGCCCGCATCTGCCGTAAAGTGGCACGCGAAAATATCAAGCATCCCGGCCGCAAGCTGCAGTTAGAACCGGATCGTCTGGAAAAATTCCTCGGCGTACCCCTCTTTAAGGAAAACGTCGTGGAACAGGGAAATCGCATCGGCAGCGCCGTGGGTCTCGCTTGGACTTCAATGGGCGGCGACGTCCTCAATATTCAAGCCAGCATTATGAAGGGCAAGGGGAATCTCCTGCTCACCGGCCGGCTCGGCGATGTCATGAAAGAATCTGCGCAAGCCGCCGTATCTTTCCTCCGTTCGCGCGGCGCTCCCTGGGGCGTTCCGGAAAATTTTCTCAAGGATCACGATATTCACATCCATATTCCGGAAGGCGCAACTCCCAAAGACGGCCCGTCCGCGGGCATCACTCTGGCGACGGCGCTGCTCTCCGCTATCATCGGCCGTCCGGTTCCGCCGGACATCGCCATGACCGGTGAAATCACTCTGCGCGGCAACATACTACCCATCGGCGGACTGGCGGAAAAAGTTATGGCCGCGCGCCGCGCGCAGATTAAAAAAATCTTCGTGCCTGCTACGAACCGCCCCGATTGGGCTGACCTCGATGCGGAACTGCACAAGGACATCTCCATTCAGTTCGTGGATCACATCGAAGAAGTATGGCAGGATATTTTCGCGTCGAAGCGCGGAAAAGCACGCTCCAATCGTCGTTCTTCGCGCTCTGTGTCACCCCGTATATCATGACGCGGCTCGATTACTCCATCATTCATTATTCCCGTTTATTGCCGTGATAACTCCCCCGATTGGTAACAGCTTCTTCGGCAGCGAAATATCATGATTCTTTCATCCTTTATCCTTCATCCTTCATCCTTTCTTTCTTCTCGTGCTAAAGACTCCCGAAGCTGAATTCATTTGTTCGTCTCCGAACCTCGCGCAGGCTCCACGGCGCCCGTTGCCCGAAATCGCCTTCGCGGGGCGCAGTAATGTGGGCAAATCGTCGCTGATTAACTCGCTGCTCAACCGCCAGAAGCTCGCTCTGACCTCCCGTACTCCCGGAAAAACCCGTCTGCTGAACTACTACCTTATCGGGCGCGGGAAATATTATTTCGTGGATCTGCCCGGCTATGGCTTTGCCCGCGTTCCCGGCAAAACGCAGCATGAGTGGGCGGAATCCATCGAAGAGTACTTGCGTGATTCCGTGCGGCTGGTTTTGGTGGTACTACTTCTGGATATCCGTCATGGCTTGACGCCGCTCGATGAACAAATGGTGAATGCACTCAGCGTCTACCATCGCCGTTGGATGGCCGTGCTCACCAAATCCGATCAACTTGGCACCGCCGACCGGCAGAAAGCGATTCAGGAACACACCGGCTTGTTGATTTCCCGCGGCGCGCGCGCCGTCTTGCCTTACTCCTCGCTTCATCACGAAGGCCGCGAACCGATCTGGCGCGAATTCTTCTCCGTGTTGGAGAATAAATCACCGATGTGACTCTCCCGAGTCGCATCGGCGAAAACAAATAAACGAAACGCGAGCGCAGTGCGCTCGCGTTTCGTTTTGTCCCCGGTATCCTCTTCCCAGAGGTTACTGTGCTATCTTACGTAAACCACCAAACCTTGCGCTTCGTCGGTCGCGTACAGCTTATGGTTTGAAGCGGCAATAAAACTTGGTTCAGGCAGGCTTAGAAGCTGCACCATCTTCGGCTGAAGCGGATCGGAAATGTTCACAACGTAAATTCCGTCGTATTCGTCCAGCACGCATGCGTAATCACCGTCTACCAAAACCTTAAACAAACGATCCGCACCCGGAATGTCGAGTGTGGCCGCAATGCGCGGAGCCGTTAATACGGAAGCATCCACAATGGTCACGTGAAAACGATCTACTACGATGACGTAGTTGCCGTACCACGCACAATCTTGCGCTAAACCCGGCGTATAGAAATCTGCCAGCGCGATCCGCTGCTCCGCATCGTGAAGGTGGACTCCGTATTCACCCACAGCAATCGCAAAGATATTATCACTCCGGCGTCCGAATCCCGCCACAGTTCCGTAATACGGTTGATAGACCGTTTCGACCGCCGGGCAGTCGTTCCATCGGGCGGTATCGCTGCTGTTGGTTCGACACATGCCGCTGACGGTCAGCCTGTTGTCATTGGTATCCGTTCCCCAATAGAAAATCGTGTCTTGCCGGGGTTCCACTTCCAAATCCCCATAGGGTCCATTGCCGCCCGCGCTTCGAATGAAGGAAGCCAAGGATACGCTGTCTTTCGAATAATCAAAGATGGGGAACGGCCCCCAATTCGGTTCGCCCGGAGCGCGCACCGCGATGTAATGATGAATCGTGTCCAGCGTTACGTTGGTGCACCGGCCACCCAATCCGATATTTCCCCAGTGGAATATTGTATCCGGTCGGGATGGATGGCTCATATTCATCACGGTTGCTCCCGCGACACCGGCGGCTACCGCCACGATGTCGCCTGCGGCGGCGACATGTTTGGCCAGACCTGCTGTAGGATAAACGGCTGCTTGCGTATAAGGCCGCAGCGGAAGATCCGGTTCGTTCGGATCATCGCAGCTGCCGATAAATACCGTCATCAACATCACGCCAATCGCGATGGCCGCATGTCGCAAATTCGGTTTCTTCATGGAAGATCCTGCTCTGTTGAAATCAACCGACCGAGCTCGCGCTCAATGTCGAAAAATGTCGTATATGAAAAAAACGGCCGGCCGATCTTGCGGCACTCGGCGGCCAACCGGTGAGTGGCAAATATGATATCCGCATGCTGCGTCGGACAGAGATCGGTATAACTGTCGCCGATATAAGCTATCTTCCTGCCCGCAGCCTTCTCCGCTAAAACAAAAACACACTTGCAGTGGCTGCAATGTTCCGCCAGCCGCTTGCCATCGCGTAAAATCACCCGCCAATGATTGTCTTTGATTTCCGTGCGATGCGCCAGCACCGGAACGTCGTGCACTCCCGCCGACCGCAGCAACTCATAAATCAACTCTTCCAATCCCGAAGAAAGAATCGTGAGCGGCAGATCGCGTGAGCGGCAGAATTCCGTGAACTCCCGAAATCCCTCGCGAATCCGCACTCCGGAAAGCAAAGCGGCGCGCGCTTCCTCCCAGGTCACATCCAGCAGGGCAATCTGTTTTTGAAAGGCTTCCCGCTCGGTGATTTCCCCCCGCCATACCGCATCGTCCAATTCTTTCCATTCCGGCAGCGCGAATTTTTCCAGCAGGAAATCGCAGGCATCGGGCAGACAAATCGTCCCGTCAAAATCGCAGCAGACGGACCAGCCGCTCATGCTTTCATCGCCAGAAAATATTTCTGCAGTCGCAAATCATCCATCAATTCCGGATGAAAAGCCGACACCAGAAAATGATTCTGCCTTGCGCATACAATGTCCTCACCGTGCCACACCAGCGGCTGAACATCGGGGCTGAATCCGGTCAAACGCGGCGCGCGAATGAAAATGCCACGCAGCGGTTTGTGAGATTCGCCGATTTCCTCCGCCACCCGCAAATCCGCCTCAAACGAGTGCACCTGCCGTCCGTAGCCATTGCGCTCCACTTCGATATCCATGAATCCGAGCGGCTTCACGCGCGGATCGCGCGAATCTTTCGAAAGCATTATCATTCCCGCGCACGTGCCCCATGTCGGATGATTGCGGCAGAATTCCACGACGGCATCGCGCAGTTTTGGCGTCAGCAGCAGCGTCATCGTCGTGCTCTCGCCGCCGGGAATCACCAAAGCGGAAAGCCCGTCCAGATCCTCCGCGCGTCGCACTTCGCGTACAGATCTATTCAATATCTCAAAGGCACGTGCGTGCCTTTCGAAATCGCCCTGTAAGGCAAGAACTCCGACGGTTAGCACGCCGCTCACCACCCGCGCGTGGACAAGAGTTCGTCCTGCGGCATCGTCCGCACGTCCAAACCCGGCATCGCTTTTAAAAGTCCCGCGGATACGTCGGCCAGTTTCTTCGGATCGTTGCAATAGGTGGTCGCAAGTACAATCGAGCGCGCGCGGTGAGCCGGATCTTCACTCTTGAAAATTCCCGATCCGACAAATACGGATTCCGCTCCGAGCTGCATCATCAAGGCTGCATCCGCCGGAGTGGCAATGCCTCCGGCCGCGAAATTCGGCACCGGCAGCTTGCCTTTTTCGCGCGTCTGCACTAACAATTCATACGGTGCGCCGATTTCCTTGCCCAATCCCACCAACTCTTCGTCGCCCATCGTCTGCACGCGCCGGATCATGGACATCACCGTGCGCATGTGCCGCACCGCTTCTACAATATTGCCTGTTCCCGCTTCGCCCTTGGTGCGGATCATCGCCGCGCCTTCCGCGATGCGCCGCAGCGCTTCGCCCAAATCGCGGCAGCCGCAGACGAACGGCACTTTAAACTTGTGCTTGTCAATGTGGAAATTCTCATCGGCGGGAGTGAGCACTTCGCTCTCGTCAATGAAATCCACTTCCAGCGCTTCCAAAATCTGCGCTTCCACAAAATGTCCGATCCGGCACTTGGCCATCACGGGAATGGAAACCGAGTCCTGAATTTCGCGGATGATGTTTACGTCGGACATCCGGGCGACGCCGCCCTCTTTGCGAATATCGGCCGGCACCCGTTCGAGAGCCATCACCGCTACGGCTCCCGCGTCCTCGGCGATCTTAGCCTGTTCGGCGTTCGTCACGTCCATGATGACGCCGCCCTTCAGCATTTCCGCCAGTCCGACCTTTGCGGCAAAGGTTCCTGTCTCAGTCATCGCAGTATCCTGAATTTGGTTTGAAACGTGTATAGCCCGCCTATCGGGCGAAAACGGATGCGAAAAAAGGCATCCGGAATGAATGCTATCGAATCAGCAAGACTTTTTCCGAAAACGATTGCGCTTCCGTGCGCAGCGCGAGAACGTACACGCCGCTCGCCAGATCGCCCGCCTCAAGTCTCGCCGTATGCTGCCCCGCTGCCATGTGACCGGAAGTGATTACGCGCACAAGTCTCCCCGTCACATCAAACATTTTTAACTCTATTGCGGTCGGAGTGGCCAGATCGAACCGCACCATCGCCGTACTGTTGAACGGATTCGGATACACCGCGTGCAGCGCCGTGCGCTCCGGAAGCGGCGAATTCGGTTCGGGCGCGTCCAGCGGATAAACATAGATGCCCACGCCAACTGTCACTATGGAATCCGGACAGGCGTTTGTGGCTAAAATGATTTGTCCGTAATAGTCCCATCCGGCTGTGTTGATCGTATCCGGACGAATCTGCACGCTAAAAGCGACGCCGGTTCCCGCCGGTATATCCACACTGTCGGGCGTCACGAAGAGCCAGTCGTCGTTCGGATATGCGCCCCTTGTCTTCACGGTGATGCGCAGCGGCCCGTCACCCTGATTCTGAACCGGCAGCGTCGTCTCCGTCAGTTGATGATTGGGCGCCATCAGATTGATGGAACTCACTCCCAAATCGAGCAGCGGCCTTGTCAGGAAAAAATTCGAGGTCGTCGTATCGCCGACAACCACCGTCACATCCGCTTGTATGCTCTCATTCCAGCAAGCATGGCTCGCGGTGATGCGATACGTGTCCGGCAATGTCGCAATCATAAAGCGGCCGTTGGTGTCCGTGAATCGCGATGCTCCCGTCTCCATGAGCCGGACGAGAACGCCCGAAACCGGCAGTCCGCCCGTGGCGGATAATACCGTGCCTTCAATCCAACCCGGCACCCCCATCAAATTCCGAAAGAGCACAACTTCCGATGCCATCAGATCGGCCGTGAAAACGTCAAGATCTCCATCCCGGTCGAAGTCCGCGATGTGCAATCCGTAAAGTGACGATCCGCTTTGCAGTATGTTTTGCGTGAATTCTCCCCCGCCCTCGTTTCGCCACCAGCGGACGTTTCCGTTCTGCGCCGTCGCAATGATATCCGGACGTAAATCACCATTGAAATCCGCGATTCCCACATCCCGCGCTTGATTCATGGTTGAGGTCAGCACGTGTTCCACTAAACCGGCCGGAGTCTGCTCGCCCCATAGAATTTGGCCTGTGGAAAAGAGCGCCGCCGCAATGTCCGGATCGCCGTCCCGATCCAGATCGGCTACCGCTAAGCCGGAGGCATTTTCGATATCCCCTAAAGGCAGTAATGTCCACGGCCCCCCCGTGTCGTGGTGGAGCATGAACATTTCGCCGTAATCTCTTCCACCCACGACATCCATCGAACCGTCGTTGTCGAAGTCCGCAAA
>RPQS01000126.1 GCA_003818605.1 Candidatus Zhuqueibacterota bacterium
GCGGTCAGGAGTGTCCTGCAGACTCTGGGCGGATCGAACGACAACCGGAAGTGTGGTCTGTTTCAATGAGGGAATCGGCAGCTTTTGAATAATCTCCTCCCAAAGTGCGGCGGCTCCCGCTTCACCCGCGCTGCTGAGTCTCGCGGACAATACACTCGGCTCGGAAATTAAATTGCCCTCGGCTACGATTAATTGATTCACTCGATCGGGCCGCTGTTTGGCCATGCATACGGCGACCGTGCCGCCCATCGAGTGACCCAGCAGATCAACACGGTCCATTCCCAGCAAATCGCATAAGGACCATACCGCAGCCGCTTGAGCGGACATGGAGTAGTCGAAATCCGGATGCGGCGGCGTCTCGCCGAAACCGACCAGATCGGGTGCCAAGAGTCCGCGCTCTTGAAAGCCGGGAAACTCGAACGCACCGCGAAAAAAATCGCCGGACATTCCCAATCCGTGCACCATCACCAGAGAGCGGGCCCCCTTCCGCAGAAAATACTTCATTCCCCACCGACCCGCTCGTCCGGCTTCCATGGCTATTTCTCCACGATCTTCCATTCCGCCAGCTTATAGTGCAGCCAGCGGAGCGAGACTCCCAGCGCATCGGCCGTGTGCGTTTTGTTGCCTTTCATTTCCTCAAGCGTTTTAAGCACGAGTTCACGTTCGTACTCTTTCAGCGTCTTGGCCGTGCCCATCGGCTTGGCAACTCGCGGAATGATTAGTTCATTCGGTGATATGTCGCGGTCTTCAGCCAGCACAATGGCTCTTTCGATGGCGTTTTCCAGTTCCCGTACGTTGCCCGGCCAATGATACTGCTCGAGGATTTTCATCGCGTCCGGTGTGATTTTTTTCAGCCGCTCGCTGGTCTTAGCCGCATGCTTGTTAAGAAAGTATTGCACAAGCAGCGGAATATCTCCCGTCCGGTCGCGCAACGGAGGCATATGAATCATGATGACATTCAACCGGTAGTACAGGTCTTCCCGGAAGGTGCCTTTTTCCACTTCCCGCGTCAAGGATTTGTTGGTGGCGGAGACAATCTTCACGTCTACCTTGCGCGTTTCCGTATCTCCCACCCGCCGGAACTCTCCGTCCTGCAGTACGCGCAGCAGTTTGCTCTGGATCGAAATCGGCACGTCCGCCACTTCATCCAAAAAGAACGTGCCGCCGTTGGCCACTTCCAATAAGCCCTTCTTATCCGAGATCGCGCCCGTGAACGCGCCTCGCTTATGTCCGAACAATTCACTCTCTAAAAGCGTCTCGGATAAATTGCCGCAGAATTGAGCGATGAAGGGCCGATCCCGGCGCGGCCCGCTGTAGTGCAGTGCGCGTGCCACCAGTTCCTTGCCCGTGCCGGATTCCCCTTCGAGCAGCACGGCAATATCCGAATTGATGATCTTCCCCAGCATCTCGAAAACCTGCAGCATGCGCTGTGAATTGCCGATGATCTCGCGGAAATGATACGTCCTCTGCACTTCGGTGCGGAGCATATAATTTTCGTCCCGCAGGCTCTCCATCAGCCGCGCATTCTCAATCGCGATTGCTCCTAAATTCGAGAAAGCTTTTAAAAATCCCAGTGAATCATCCGTGAATCCGCCCCGCCGCGTCTTGCTGTCCAGATAGATCACCCCCAGCAGCTTGCCGCGCAAAATAAACGGCACCGACATGACCGCCCGAATCTGCTTGAAAATGACCGATTCCGATCCCGCAAATCGCGGATCGGTCTGCGCGTCTATCGTGAGTACGCCGCGTTGATCGTCAATCACTTGCTGCACGATCGAGTGACTGATGTCGGAAATGGACAAGGCCGATTCCGGCGCGATATTCCGCGCCGTGCGGACGCTCAGCTTTCCCTCTTCATTATCCTCCCGCAATACCAAAAAGCCGCGTTCCGCATCCACCGTTTGAATGGCAATGTCCATGACACGCTCGAGCAGCCGGTCAATGTCCGTGATCGAGTTGAGAACTTGCGAGATCTCGTATAAAGCGTGAAGCTGCTCCTGAGGCAGCATTCCGCCGCCGGCGGCTTGTGCAATACGGGTTGTTGTCGAGTTGTCTTGCATAGGCTACTCCACCTCGGTCTCTTCCTGCCGTTTGGCTATCGGCGGAATGGACTGTATAAAGATCTGAAATGTTCCGGGAATTGATGTGAGCCGGTTGCCCACGGTGTCTACGGTGGTCACATACCAGGCATAATACGTTTGCGCAGACACGTTGGAATACTCCAATTGACGGATGACCACAACGGCGGTATCAACGGACGAAAGACCGCGTGCGCTCCAAACGGGAATAATGTTTTGATACAAAACATCCACGGAATAAGTAAAAGTATCTACCGCGCCGTTCCAGGGTCGCCATACCAAGCGGGGGTATCGCGTCCACACCGTATCTTCAAAAGTAGCCGGATGAAGAACTTCCGGATAGGTGGGCCGCAATTCTATGTGGAACGTGGTGGTAGCCCATGCAACGGCCCCCGAATCATCCATCACGAATACCGACACGTTATGACCGTTAAAGACGCGGATATCCTGACTGGAAAAGTCGTTATCCGTACGCCGCAGAATAAAGCCGCTGATATCCGGCGAGAACGCCAGCTTTCCCAGATAATTCGTGGAGTCCATAAAGGCAGCCACCGTATCGTAACGAATATTTCTGTCCGGATCACTTATCTGACAGACGATATCCATTGCGCAAAAATCGTCTTCGTAGCTGCTCCGGCAATCGGTTAAAACTTTTAAATTTCTTATCTCCGGAGGACGGTTTTTCTGCGGAGGTGCTTCGTAAAAACGGGATTGCGGATCCACCGGATTATCCCGATCCGGATTCCATGAGCAACCGCCGATCATCAGGATAATTAGAATGATGGTGTGCAGTGTTTTCATGGTTGTACCCTTAAATGTCGTCCCTTTAATATAGCCTTTCTTGCACACAAATCAAGTGTGTCAGTGCAATTGTGCACATATATTGCACACCGCACAAAAAAAGTCATGACCGATAGGTCATGACTTTTGTAAACACAATTTATTCTTGGGTTTACTTGAGGAGCACTATGGGTGTTGTCGCTACCCTGACTCCATTAAACTCCATTCCGATCAAATAGGTACCTGACGGCAGGTTTGTACCGTCTAATCCGATACGGTAAGTTCCGGGTGAACGGATACCGGAAGCGAGATCTAAAATCCGACGTCCTAAAACATCGTAAGCTGCGATTCGCACATCTCCAGTGCGGCCGACAATAAAAGGAATAACCGCCGTTGCATTGAATGGATTCGGATATGGCGGAGAAATCACCAAACTAACCGGCTGCACAATCTCAGGTTCCGGTCCAACTGGACTAATGGAGTGAGAAAAATAGAAACAACCGATATCCGGTACAGTATTGTCCGGATCGTATCCCAATAAAGGATCCCCCCGATCAATACACGGTGAAGTCGAACGCAGGGAGTAATAGGCATAAACGGATTCCGGTCCGTCGTCCCATTCCCCGCGCGTTGTTCCTCGCACGAATTGGGGATCTACCGTGTCAATTCGTCCGATGGCAATCCAGCCGCCGAGATCATCCATTTGTTTGCGGTCGCCGAGACTGAATTCAGGGAAACCCGGAGATTGTACGAGACTGCCGGGATTGTCGAAGACAACCGTATTCTTTACGTAGACAACCCCGCCCGACCGACCCCAGAAGAAAACTTGTCCGCCGTCTATTTCCACGATGCACGTGTTCACCGTTACATTTGCAAGACCGGAAGCGGCGACTCCAATCGGCCATAGAAGATCGCTGTACGTGCCCTCGATATCAATTGAGCATCGGTTTAAATCCAATGTGCCTTCATTGGAATTAAAAACTCCCCGTGGCCGTCCGCCCAACGCTTCCAGAGTAACCACGGAAAAATCTATAATCCAGGTCGTCGGTCCTAAGACCACTTGATCCCCCAGATAGACTCCGTAGATGTTGCCCGGTCCGCGAACAGAGAAAGTGTTTCGGCGGAAACACGTGTTGCTGGAACCGCTCACGTCCAAGGCGGTCGTGAAATGGATTTCCGGCTGCCAGACTGTTTGAAAAGGAACATCGGCCTCGATAATATTATCCCGCAGATAATTGCCTTCGTCGGTATCGCACGATCTGCGGATTTCATTGAATAAGTAATCGAGTTTAACGGTTGCTGAATGGAGGCCGATCGAACGGAAATGATTATGTTCAGCCCGGAGTCTGCCGGCATGCATGGTTACACAGGAACTATGCGCTAATAACTGGCATCCGAAAATATCCAGTCGCGAAGAATCGGCGGTGACAACATAATGCGGCGCCGGACCGTCCCACGGAATCACCACATTTTGCAGCAGCCGGATATGCTCTCCGTTGGGATAGAAATGAAAGCCTTCCCAGTGATCGGGTACGCTGAGGATGATCGGCTCTTCTTCTTTGCCGTTAGCGGTAAAGTCTCCGTAAATATCAAAGGCATCCGGAGTCTGGAAAATTACCTGTGCGCCTTGCTCAATCACCAGCCCTTTCCCATATGGAACATAGCAACGATCCGAGATCGTTATAATCTGACCCGACCGCCAAACGCCGGAAACCGAACCGCTAAGCGTAGTATCCGAGCTGGCAGATGCCGTAGAAACTACGGCGGCGGTCAGCAACAGCAATATTAGAATGCGCCGTTTCATGATGGGCCTTCTTGGGGAAAGAGGTCTTATGAAATTTAGGCAGATAACTCCAGCTAAAAATATACACTACCCGCTACCGATTGTCAAGCGATGCAATAAGTAAACCAGACAATTCACTGAGGACTATATTCCCATTATTCTAATTAAATCAAGCACTTCAAAATATTCCGGAAAACGACCGGTACGTAGCTTAGAAAAAAGGAGGTTATCACCCATCCGAATCTCAAAAGCGCCGCCCTCCGACTCGATCAATGTCGGACGCTCAAATCCCTGCTCCTCGAGGAAACCGGCCAGACTGGCCGCCTTAGGCAAGTAGTTTCAGACAACACAATATTCAATCGAAATGCGCTTCATGGATTTCCCGTTCTGATTGTTAATAAGATTCGTTTAATCGGGCGGAATTACATCTCTCCAACGACATACCGATCGTGCTTCTCATCCAACATCCGCATTACAGCCGCGACGACTTCGGCTTGATAAAGATAGCGCCAGTCCGGGCCGTCCTGCATTTTTCCCAGATGAAGTTCACTGATGCGGATGTTCTCATCAGCAAGCTCCCGCCGCAGAGTGGCGGCGTAGATCTGCAGCGAAGCCTTGCTCGCCGTATAGGCTGCGCCGATCGTATCCGAGCCGTATGCGCTGCTGTTGGAGACGATGACAGCGTGGCCGCCGCCGGTTCGCTTGAACATCGGATGAGCCAGTTGGAAACAATTGACAAATCCAAACAGGTTCGCGCTCATCACGCGGTGCATTTCCGAGCCGGTTAAATCCGCGGTCAATTCGGACGACACGACACCCGCATTATAGATCAAGCGATCCAACCGCTTTGACCATCCCGTTAAATTCGTGAAAGCCTTCATAACTTGGGACGGTTCCGTAACATCCGCCGGAAAAATCCAGCAGGCAATCCCTTCCGCATCCAGCGAGATGCGAAATTCGCTTAATTGGAGTTCAGCACGCGCGATCAGCGCAACGCGCTCGCCGCGGCGGCCTAAAAGGCGGGCGGCTTCCACCAGATCCGGAGAAGCGCCGGCAATTAAAGTGGTAATCGGTTCGTCCATCTACAGATTCCATCCGAAACCGCCGCAGATTTCGACTCGATGGTCTGCGCCGGTCGTCTGGATGTGCGTGCCGGAAGCATCAAGCCGCAGCCCGGGCAAAAGTTCCCAATGGATTCGCAGACCTATGTGTGTGGTGCGAACAAGACGTCCGTCCAGAAAAGGATAGATTCCGGTTTTCCGCGCATCGTAGAGTGGAGCATAGATATCGCCGCCCACATTCCGCTCCGCCGTATTCTCTCCGTGATTCTGCCGCGAGACGTGGAAAGTAAATTGAAACGGATAGTATGTTCCCCGTAATTCCGATGCGAGATAGTCGCTGTTGGGCTGAAGAGTATACCCGATCGGCGATGTCCAGTGTGAATAGACATTGGTCGCGAATATATGCGAGTAGACGAACGGCCGGACTCGCGTATAGTTCGCCGTCCAGTCGAAATGCCGCCAGAACCGCTGTGTTCCCGCGGCGTTTACTCCCAACGTGTAGGCGTGTTTGTTGTCTCCCGATGACGTCGTCAGGCGGGAAACAATGATGTCATCAAACAAAAACTCTCCGTAAATCCGAATTCCGCGCGCCGGCCTCCAAGCCGCGTCGAAGCCAAGCAGCATGTTGTCCTTGTCTTCATTCGCATGCTGCACGCTGTAGAGAAAACTGAGCGGAGTGAGATAACTGAGCTGCACTCCCCGATCCCCGTAGACTACCCCTTGCGAAAAGCCGAACAGCAGATTGGTCCGCGGCCGAAGCTCCAACCGTTGCGCGCTTAAATATTTCTGCGAATTCAGCGTGCGCGGTCTGCCTCCCGGGTTGGTATACAGAGTCTCGGCGGGAACACTCGATTGCAGCCAGCCGTGCAGAAATGTGTAATATACGGCTTGTTCGCGGGAAGATTCCAGCGTTCCGTCGAAACGCAAATAATCGAACGGCGGCATCCGCGAATTTAGAAAAAGCGATCCGAACTGCGCGGGGCCCCAGTGATGCCGTCCCCGTCCGGCGCTGAGGGAAAGATCCCGCCCGTAGTATTGTAGAAACGATTCCGAGATATCATAGCTCGTCGTTTTTCCGCCTTTCAAATCCACCGCGGCCCAGCGATCTTCATAAAGCCGGTCTCGTGTCCAATACGGGCCGTTGCCCGCCTCCGTGTGATCCCGGAAATCCACCATGAAATGCAATCGTTGAGCGTACCCCCCCTCCACTCGCAGCCCGCTTGTAAATCGCAGAACCGTTCCACGCTCATCATCCGTGCGGATGGTTTCAAGTCCGTAGACCGGCTGAATCGCCGCCGAAAACGTGCTGTCATATTGCCATGATGCGAGATGAAAACCCGTACGGTACAACCACGGCATTCGATCGGACGGAATTCCTGCTTTCGCCCGCAGTTTCCTCCATCCGGATTCGCGCGACGATTCATCCTGATTGACAACGGCCATATTCGCGGCGGCTTCATCCCGATAGCGTTGGAATTCGCGGTCAAAAAACGTATCACCTTCAAGACGGATAGGATGATGCATAAATCCCAAATACGGCCTCGTGCCCGATTGCAGCGCAATATCCCCTGTCGTCTCCAGTCGCTTCAGATAGGCATAGACCGGATGATCCACCAGAGGAAACGAAAACTGCAAAGCCGCAGCCGTTGTATCGGCATAGGCCGTACTCGAAATCGAAAAGATCGTGAACAGAACCGGAAGCATGATTTCGAAACGATTGGACCTTGCCATATTTCCACTCGAAGTTTTCAATGATCTCCATCTCGAAGCTTGGCGTGAAACTGATGGAAAAATAGAATCGCTGATTCGCTCATGCACGCCATTTTAAACTGCGGAGGTTGCCCGCTGTTTTTGCCGCCAATCCCACAGACTCACTGCGGCATAGCTGGCCATAAGCAAGAGAAAAAGCATGGGAATGATCCGATAGCGCGGCAGTATGATCACAGGCACATAAAGTGCAATAAATCCGAAAAAGGAAATGAGAAGTACGCTGTCAATTTTCCGTCGGCGGGCAGCAAGCATAATACCTGGAATTCCCATAAGCAGCGCTATCACGTACGATGAGCGATAAATCAGATTTCGGGCTAACGGATGGGTCGGATCGAACCAGACAAAATAATACAAGCGTCGTGCCGTTAGCTTAAGATAATGCCACGGATGCGCCTGAATAAATCGTAGCGCCTCATGGCGGTAAAAAGCGCTGCGTTCCTGCTCGTCCGCGGGCATGGATTGTCTATAGTAGTCTGCATGCTCCGCCCAAAGTAAATTCATCTGATAACCACCGTCATACGTCTTGTCGGTACCGGTTGCCTTATCGTGATTGCCCATCCACAGATTCATGCCGTAGGCCGTGCGAATAGGTATAAAACGCCCTTGCACAATGAAGTTTCGCACTGTCCATGGTGTGAGCATTAATATCCCGGCCAGAGCGGCTGGTAATACGATTCGCCGCCATACTAATGATACGGGGCGGCGATGAATCACGAGAGACAGCATCGCCGCTCCCGCCACTACCAGGACGCCTTCTCGAATCAGAATTCCTGCGCCCGCGAGCAAACCAAATCCGACTGACACAAATATCGTTCGTTTTGCGATCAACTCGCTATTCCGCAACACAAGATAGATAAAGATGACCCATAGCGCAAAAACGACATAAACAAACTCCGGTGTGTTGCGGGAATGCAGGAAGGCCATCTCGGGATATAAGGCAAAAAGCAACGCAAAAACGGTACCGGTTTTCCGATCAAACATGCGTTCGCCGACCAACCACGCAGGGATGCACCCCGAAGCCGCGACGATCGCCTGCGCGATGTTCATGAATAGGAAATTCTGTCCGAAGATCATGATGAAAAGCCGGCACCAATAGATATACAGCGGTGGGAAAAGCGATGTCGGTGAAAGCGGTACGCGTCCCCATTCGTTCCACGACATCCCCTTGCCTTGCAGCATATTCTCTGCAATCAATTGGTACTCGAATACTTTATTTACATCGGCAACAGTGAACGTAACGGCCAAACGCGCCGCTAATGCGGCAATGGTGATCGTTGCCAACGGATGATTCGACACCCATCGGAGTATCGGATTAGTCATGCCCGGATGACTTCAATAACAAATTGATTCAAGCTGGGATACCTCGTGTATTGGCGCGTCTTGTTTTCATGAAAACCCGCCAGTGTTCGATCGCGACTGCGGCAAATAAAAGAAGCAGCAATACGGTAACGATACGATAACGCGGCAAAACGAGACTCGGAATGTAAAGTAACATATAACCCAGCAGGATCAAAGGTAAAACTGCGTCCATTCGCCGTTGTCGCACTGCAATTACTGCACCGGGAAGCGATAGGAGTAAAAGCAGAATCCATGATGCGCGATAAATCGGATTGGATGCCAGTTGATGATTCGAGACGAACCACACCCAGTACGATAGCCTAAGCGCGCAAAGCGATAAATACTCACCAGGCCGTTCCCTGATAAATCGGATCGTTTCCGCCCCGTAAACCCAGTCCCGATCCTGTTCATCAAACGGCAAAATACGATTTATATATTCCCAGTAAGCGGGATTCGATTCGGGCAGCCTGCTGAAGACGCCGACACCATCACTATAGCGATCATTGCCTGCTGATCCCGGATGATTGGATATCCAGAAATTTATGCCGTATCCTGTCCGCAGCGGCACGAATTCCCGCTGCACAATGAAGTTCCGTATCATCCACGGAGCCAGTACAATCGCAGCGGCGGCGATCAGCGGCAGTATATGACTCCGCATCGCCGACCGCTGCCGGCGAAAATGAATCACTAAAGCGATGAGAATAGACAGTGCCACAATGGCCGCCGCTTCTTTTACCAACATGGCTATGCCGCTGAGGACTCCAACGATAACCGCTTTGCGGATAGCGTCGCGCGATCCCGGCAGTGCGTCACTCAGGGCCAAATATCGCTCGATCATCCATAAAATAAAAACGACGTACAAGGATTCCGCGACGGCTTTTGAATGCAGAAAAACGAATTCCGGATAAAACGCGTAAAGCGCAGCAAAAACCAGTCCCACTTGATCGGAAAACAGGCGGCGTCCGACGCGAAATGCCGGGAAACAACCGGTAGCGGCAATCAGCGCCTGCGCGATATACATGGGAAGAAAGTTCTGTGACGAAATCCACTGAAAAAACCAGCACCAATAAACATAAAGAGGGGGAATGAGTGAACTGGGCTGGAGCGCCACTCGTCCCCATTCGTCCCAGACATAACCTTTACCCTCGAGCAGATTCCTGGCAATCAGCATGTGCTCGAAATAAACCGTGCGATTGTCTCCAAAAAAGACCGAGACGGCAACGCGCAGCGTCAAACCGGTCAGGAAGAGAATCCATAGCCATGCAACGGGAGTCAGCTTTTTTAATGCAGACGGGATAGGCATGCTTGTGCTCGACGAATTTACGTATGAACGGCAGACGATGTTGTTCGTGCTTTCAGCTCGTCAAAAAGAAACGCCAAAAAATAGCCTGCCATCAGCAAGATCATCAGCAGCGGAATAATCCGGTATCGCGGCAGCATGAGTATGGGAATATAAAACAATGCGTAGCCGAAATACACAAGCGGAATAATAACGTGCAACTGCTTCCTGCGCCGCGCGAGAATCACTCCCGGCACCGCGACCATGAGCGCCGCCACATAAAACACGCGGTATATAAGGTTCTGTGCCAGCGGATGAGTCGGATCGAACCAAAGAAAAATCCACAGCCTTCTGGCGCATAGTTTCAAATAGTCGACCGGATGATTACGTACGAACTTGCGGACTTCGGAAAAATAGAACCGGTCCCTTTCCTGCTCATCCAAAGGCAGCATCCGATTCATGTAGGCTTCGTAATCCGCGGATAAATCGTCAATGGCTTTCTTGCCGTTGGGATGCCAAACCGTCCCGTAAGCGCCAAGATGGTTTCCTGCCCAGATCGTCGGCCCGTAGCCGCCTCGAACGATAATCACTTTCCCCTGAACAA
>RPQS01000127.1 GCA_003818605.1 Candidatus Zhuqueibacterota bacterium
CGATCTTCCAAATATGCGTAACGGGAAAGTAAACACACAAGTCCTGCCACTGAAACTCGCCATCCGTGTCCTTGCGCCCGTCCAAGCCGGTCGTGGACCACAGGCCGATCTGTCCCGACATGCGCAGCGTCGTTCGCGGCAGCAGAGCGGACAAAGCCGGATTTGTAGTATTGAAGGACAGAGAATCCAGCAGCGCGAATCCGCCGCCGCCTAAACCCTGAGCGCGTACACCGCCGCCGACGCATTGCTCGCCAAGATTATTCGCGGAAAAAACGGAACCCCCGGCCAGCGCGCCGGGGACGATGCATAAAACCGCTGCTAATACGAATAGGATGATTCGGTAAGCCAAATCTCAAGTCTCGGATGCTTTGTGGAATCGGCCGCAAGATGATTGTAAAAAACCTGCCGGGCAATAAACGAAAGCTCATTGCTGGCTAAAATCTGCACTCCGCCGTTTCGAGTCGGTTCGGAAAACCAGTTCGATACCATGCTCGTTACGTCCAGAGAGAATATCGTGTTTGTCGCATCCCAGGTTCCGGATGAACTGCTCTCTAATCCTAAATTGAAGGAATCCGGCTCGGTCGAATGCGCCACCCAGTTCGTGTCGTCTAAAAATCCGTTCTTGAAAAGAATATTCTGGCCTTCATAAGTGATCTGCGCCGGATCGAGAGTATCCGCCCACACGCGAAGGATGGCCCGGCTTACGGATCGCGTGTAATTGACCAGCAGCGTGTCTATCGGAAACAGCAAAGCTGATCGTCCGGCAATTCCCTGACTCACAAATAACCGGTCCGGCGGGCGAATTGTCGAATCAATCACCAGATAAGCGTCATCTATAGCCGTCAAATCAACGGAGAGAGTTGTGTCCGTCCAATTTCCGTCGTCATCTTCAGTCCACCACGTTCCCTCCACCTGCAGAATCGGATACAGCGTTTCATCCGTTCCCAGCGGTTCGGAACTGTAGAACTCGATAAAAGCATCGCTGGATCGCGGCTCGAAAAGCAATCCATACGTCGTAGTGTCTCCTGCCAGCCATTTGCTCCACACTGCGGCGGGAACATCGAAGGTGAAAAACGTGTCGGTGGCGCTGACTAAAATCGAATCCAATATCGGATAGCTTTCCCGATTGGGAAGTGAGCCGGGAACGAGATCTTCCTCTTCCCACGATTCGGTAATCTCGCGAACGCGAACCTGCAAGCCCGCCGCGTCATCAGGCCACACCCGGTTCCGGTGGAAACGAATGGACATCTCATCCACCAGAACGCTATCCGGCAAGTCCGTGGCCGGATCAAAGCGGATGGCAAAAAAAGCAAACAATCCCAAGGCGTTCCCGACTTCCAGAGACGGCCCGTATCCATTGGTAAACTCGGGAGTCCAACTCGCGCTGGCGGTAGCCGTACCGCTGACCACGATGAACGTGTCGGAGGGCACACCTGTAATTGCGCCGGCACCGATATCGGTTTCCCGCTGCGCGCAGCCCAGCACCAGTAAAAAAATGCTGATGAAAATGAAAATTCGCGTGAGGTAGGTCAAAGCGGAGGTGGTAAGTGAAGAATTATCAGTTAGTAAAAACAACTTTCATTCAATCCAATATACAAAACAGCTTCATAATTGTCAACTAATTAGGAAGAGGATAGAAGGACGGATCATCCGCCCCCCTTCGCCATCAGTTCAAAGAACTCGGCATTCGACTTGGTATCCCGCATTTTATCGAGCAGAAACTTCATGGATTCAACCGGATTGCTATGATCCAGAACTGTTCGCAGGGCGTACATACGTTGCAGAACGATTTCCGGCAGCAGCATTTCTTCGCGGCGTGTCCCGGACTTGAGTATGTCAATCGCGGGGAAGATTCTCATATCGGCCAGCCGCCGATCCAGCACAAGTTCCAAATTGCCCGTTCCCTTGAATTCTTCAAAAATTACTTCATCCGCGCGCGAACCTGTGTCAATCAGTGCGGTTGCTAAAATTGTCAGGCTTCCGCCCTCTTCGATGTTTCGCGCCGCTCCATAGAATCGTTTGGGTTCATAGAGCGCGTTCGCGTCCACACCGCCCGAAAGCACACGTCCCGAATGCGGCATCACGGCATTATGCGCACGCGCCAATCGTGTGATCGAGTCCAGCAGAATCACCACGTCACGCTTCATTTCGACAAGCCGCTTGGCTTTTTCCAGCACCATGTTGGCCACTTGTACGTGCCGCTCCGCCCGCTCGTCGAACGTGGAAGAGATCACTTCTCCCTTCACGCTCCGTTCCATATCCGTCACTTCTTCCGGCCGCTCGTCAATCAACAGCACCATCAGATGGACGTCGGGATGATTCTTCGCAATCGCATTGGCAAGCATTTGCAGAATAATCGTCTTTCCCGTTCGCGGCGGAGCCACGATCAACCCGCGCTGTCCCATTCCTACGGGCGTGAAAACATCTATTACACGCAGCGTAATATCTTTCGTTCCGGTCTCCAGCGCGAATTTACGATTCGGATAAAGCGGCGTCAGATTGTCGAAGTGGATGATGTCCTTGACCGATTCGGAATCCGCCATATTCACCGATTCCACTTTGAGCAGCGCGAAGAATCTCTCCCCCTCCTTCGGCGGTCTGACCTGACCGGACACCACGTGACCCGTCCGCAAACCAAATCGCTTGATCTGCGACGGGGACACATACACGTCATCCGGACTGGGGAGGTAGGAAGCAGTTGCACTCCGTAGAAATCCGTACCCGTCGGGCAGGATTTCCAAAACACCGGAAGCCAGTACTACTCCCTCTTTTGCCGCCTGCTTGGCCAGAATTTTAAAAATCAGGTCGTGCTTCGGCAGTCCGGCGATCTCCGGAATTTCCAATTCTTTGCCAAGCTTGATCAGCTCGGGAACAGCGAGGGTTTGAAGCTGGGTGATGTCCATGGGTCAGGCTCGTATGAGGGGATGGAAAACAGGCTGGTCTATTGAGTGGGAATGTGCAAAGATCGTGTCAAAAAGTGTGGTTCAGTTATCTTCAACGCGCGGCTTCAGCGCGTAAGGGCGGGATTTGCGCCGATTGAATGGTGATTTGGTTTGGAAAAACCGGATTCGGAAAAAGACCGTTGACGACCAGATCCAGAGCTTCGTTGATATCTGTGGAATACGCGATTACCGTTCCCGGTTTGTCGGAACGCTGCAACTCGCCCCGCGCGGCAAGAATTTTCTCCAATTCTATCGCCGTGACTTGCGGGGTGTTGATGATGCTCACGCCGTCGCCCATGATCGCATGCATCGTTTCCGTGAAATATTCATAATGCGTACAGCCTAAAACAAGCGTATCCACACCGGCTCTGCGGATCGGCGTCAGGTAATGCTCCACAATCTGTTTCGGAATCTCTCCTTCCGTCCATCCTTCTTCCACTAAGGGAACTAAAAGCGGCGCGCCGTTGGAAAACACCTGCACACCCGGACGCAAACGGCTTAAGAGCTTGTCATAAGCTTGCCTGCGCACGGTTGCCTTTGTGGCCAACACTCCGACGCGCCCCGTTACCGTAGCTTTTTCCGCCGCTTTAGCGGTCGGTTCGATCACTCCCAAGACCGGAACCGGACTGCGGGCAACGGTCTCTTCCAGCGCGACCGCGGAAACCGTATTGCACGCCACCACCAGCGCTTTCGGATCATGCGCCAATAAGAAATCAAAACACTCCGACGCAAAGCGGGCAATCAGTGCGATGCTCAGCGAGGCATACGGCACGCGCGCGCGATCGGCCAGAAAAAGCAGATTCTCCGACGGAAACCGGCGATGAATCTCCGCCGCTACCGTTAAACCGCCCAGACCCGAATCAAATATGGCAATCGGTCGCGATACGCGTTCCAAAGTCATCGGGCGGCCGAACCTTCCAGATTAAGTTTCATTTTTAAAATGGACTCTAACAGAGCTTCCGCTGTTTTCTGCCTTCCCCGCTCTGAAGACAACATCCGCGCGTCCTCCGCATTGGAGATATATCCCACTTCCACCAAAACAGCGGGCATCGAAGCTCCCATCAGCACGTAAAAACCCGCTTGATCCACTCCGCGCGCGTCGCTGCCCGTAGCCGAAGAAGTCAAACGCACCACCTGCGAAGCCCAGGTCTCGCTGTCTTTCATGTACTGACTTGTAGCCATCGTCAGCAAAATATAGTTGTCCTGCGTGAGGTCTTGATACTTGGAATCCCCGTTTTCCAGTTTCACGACGCTGTTTTCCCGCATGGCCGCGTCAATTGCGCGCTGCGTTCGGGCGGGTTTCAGAAAATATGCTTCTACTCCGCGAATCTGCGGATCGCGCGCGCTGTTGCAATGAATGGAAACGAACAAATCGCCTTTTTTTTGGTTGGCAAAATGCGTGCGATCCTGCAAAGAGACAAAGTGATCACTGACTCGCGTGAGTGCCGCCGTAAGGCCCCGTTTTTCCAGCAGGCTTCCCAACCGCCGCGCGATGTCCAGCGTGACTTCCTTCTCAATAAGATTGTTAAGTCCCTTGGCTCCCGGATCTTTCCCACCGTGTCCCGGATCCACAATCACCGTCCGCAATTCCCATTTCTCGGCTTTCGGCTCCGCCGCTTGAACCGCCGCGGTATCTTTCGGTTGTTCTTTTACCGGCAGCTTTAAACTGATCTGCTTCCCGCCGCGCTGGAATTCCACAATCTCCGGAAACAGATCCGTTAAATTCACCAGCGGAATCCACAACGATCCGTCCCACTCCTCCGGCGGCAGCCGCAATTGCACGACCCGTTCGCCGCTTTTCGCGAACAGCCTTCCAAGATATAATTCCACATTCAGAGTCGGCGACGTGACGCTGTGTCGCCCTTCGCTGGACTCCAAATTCCACTCTCCGGCTCGCGCCAGCATTGCCAGCGGCACAAAGGACTCGTCTCCGCGGCTCACGCACGGCAAATTGCCAAGAGCTTTGCCCTCAGTATCTATTAGCGCAATCGTTTCCGCAAAACCTGCGGAAACCGCCGCCAGCATTATACATATGAATGCAATGAGGATTCTCTGCATAACCGCTCACCTCATGCTGATTGTTTGTAACGGTTTATTTCAAACGGCCGGACACGAACGCGAAAAATACGCGAATCGTCTCGGTCACGGTAAAATCGGAAAGTGCGATCAATCGAGTCAGCGGATTCGGCACGTGCTTCCGCAGCAATCGCCGCAAGCTGTTCCATTTGCGGACCAGTTTCCGCCGCGAAAGATTTCCGCCGATGGATGCCGACACTTTATGCCAAACCTTGGCCGCCGGAACGTAGATAATGGGAAATCCTGCATCGCGCGCGCGCAGGCAATAATCCAAATCTTCGCTGTAGAGTTGAAAACTCTCGTCCAAGAGGCCGACCGTCTCGAACACGCGGCGCGGCGCGAACAGCGCGCAGCCGGTTGCCCAGCCGGTTTCCTCCATCACGTCATACTGTCCATTATCTGTTTCGCGAATACCCCGATGTGCTGTCCGGGCGCGCTTCAGTTTGAGTATCCCGCCCGCGTACCATAACTTCTTCGGCTCATCGGCATAGTAGATTTTCGGGCAGTATATCCCGTCGCCAGATCGCTCCTCTGCCCGAAAAAATTCCCGCAGCAGCAGCGAATCCGCAATCGTATCGTTGTTCAGCAGCAATAAGTGGGAGCAGCCATCCTTTAGCGCTCTTTGTATCCCCACGTTGTTTCCGCCTGCGTATAAGAGATTCTGCTCGTTGGCAATGAGAATAATCTTATCGCCGAATTCCCGCTGTAAGACTTCCGCGCTCCCGTCCGTTGAGCCGTTGTCCACCATATAAATCGCAGGCTTTTCCCCCTCCAACGCAAACAGACTGTTCAGGCATTCCCGCGTATCGGCAAGACCGTTCCAGTTCAATACGATGATCGCAATACGCGTGGTGTCGGGCATAGTCTATCGACCGTAAGATACTTCTAAGGCGAATTCCGTGGCGTTGCTTTCCGCGCGCGTATGCGCAACTTTCACGGCCAACCTCGTTTGACTAAGCTTGCGGGAAACCATAAGGGCGATCCGGCTGCCGCTGCCTCCCAGTGTCGTGAGTGGGTACGATCCCGGCAAGGCATTCTCGAACACCGGCATGCTTACGTCACCGGTTTCCCTATGGAACATCGTTAATCTTCCGAATCCTTCCCAATCCCGCCACCGCGATTTCGCCTGTATAAAAACCAGACTCCCTAAAGCGCGATGAGATCGGTAGGAACGCAACGCTGAACACACTTCCAACCGAATCCGGTATTGCGTCGGCAAATCCGTATAAGCAAAATCACAGCGCGCGCGATCTATGCCAACGGCCGGAACGGGTTCTGTATCCGCCGCGTCCTCGCGCCATTTTCTGCTCAATAGAACTTCCGTTTCTAAAGGCATAAACAGGATCGTTCGCCAGCGGGCGTTTAATTCTCCGCCATACTTTCGCAGCGGCTGACTTTCCGTCCGAAACGGCGTCCGGCTCAGCGCGGCATTCACGTACAGCGAATGCTTTTCCCATGCCGAACGAATCCGCACTCCGCTAACCTGCGCATTCACCGGTGTTGCCGCAAATCCTCCCCAAAGATTTCCGTGCGGTGAGAAAAAATCCTCCGCCGCGTACAGATAATAAGCGGAAATTCCAGCGCGTTTACTGCCAACCGCAACCGCGCTTTGATGTGCCATTCCACCCGGATCGGATTTCGCTATCTCCGTCAGCAAGTCTATTCCCCCCAGATTCATGGCGCCGAAAACCGATCCCATTTTCAGTTTCCGTCCTGCAAACTGCGGAACGTCAAACTCCCCTTCTGCACTACCCAAACCCGGACGGAATCTCAATTGCGCCGCGGCCGCCCCCATCCGCCATTTCGCCCTACGAACTTCCCCGCTTGCACCAACTAAATCTTCGCGTACACGATCCCGTCTCGCTTGTGCAAGCTCCGCCGATGAGGGCGTTTGTCCCTCACTCAATCGAATCGGCCCCGAAGAATCTGATACCGCATCCCGCGGCGATTGACTAAACAGTAATGATAATCTGACGGAACTGCGCGTCAATGCAGCCGCCGCGCCGCGACACAATGAAACCCGATTGGACGACGGCCGCAAGGAAAAATCTCTCACCTTCCCCGGTCCCGGAGCATCGAACGAAGACACCCAATTAGCCATTCCCGATGATGACGCAAACAGCAATCCCGTGCCCGCTTCGTACTGATAATCACCGAGAAAAATCTCCGCCGTCTCATCAGCGGATCGGAATCCGATTCCCGCCGCCGCGTTCCGCGCAAAATCCGCGTCCCCTGTCTTTCTTTTCAGAAACGCATAGCCGGTGCAGTGATCTCCGGAATAAAAATCTGCCCTTTCCGATGACCAATAATCCGACGGCGATATCTCCCTGCCACTCGTGCGTGCAATTCCCGCCACGCTTCGTATGTGTACTTTGTGCCGCTCCCCAACGTCAATTCCTGCGAATTCTCTTAAAGCTTCCCGTTGTGATTTATTGAGAGACTCCACAAGCAGTACTTCATCCAACGATGCGAAATATCCCCGCCTGTCTCGCTCCTTTATCAGACTGTTGGCGGTTCTTTCGTCGAAAAACGGCAGTCCGGCCAGTTCATCGAGTCTCGCGCCGTTCAAGTCCAAAGGCCGTTGCCGCAGTTCGTCGAGCCACGCCTGCAATTCTTCAGGCTGGGCGGATGCTTCCACCCAGTCTTCCATACTCTGAGCGAGCACACATCCCGCCCAGAACAGAGCGACAAGCGCAACAGCTTTCATCGCCCGAACCGGAAGCTTAGACCAAATTCGTGTGATGCTCCCAAATCCGGATGAAGATCCCCGGCGTACAGAAAGCTGCACCTCCCCAAGTCTATTTGAAAACCCGCCGAAGGCCGCACAGGTTCCGCTCGAACTCCCACGCGCAGAAACAACCGGGGCATTACACGGGCTTCCGCGCCGATCCGGTATTCCGCCGCAAAATGTTTCTCCTGAACAACGTCCGCCGCCAGCATCCCCTGTTCCACCACCCGGGCTGCCACTCCTATGGTCAGCGATTCCGAAATGCGGTCCCGATAACCCGGCAATTTCGGCTCATTCAGATTTCGCCAGACGACCCCAAAAGATACTCCAGCCGTTGGTCGAACCGACAATCCGGCCGTAAGCGCGAAAACCGTGGCCGATGAATACCCCTCGATGGCCAAATTGTCCGCGCGCGCTTCCACACCCGCCGCGACTCTTTCACCCAGCTTTCGCGCGGCAATCAGTGCAACCTCGTTCTCCCGGTAGACTTCGCTTCCCAGTGTCGAGGCGGCAATCGCCAACGGCTGCGTTCGCAGCTCCAATCCGGCCATAAAGGATTCCCGCGTCAACTCCGGCAGGCCGAATTGCTGTGACCACGCGACCGCAGCCGTCGGGAGCAGATCAACCGCCAAAGCCGGATTGCGGCAAACAGCCCATCCGTCTCCGGCCAAAGCCGTTCCCGCGCCTCCCATCCCGGTTGCCCGCGGTCCCTGCTCCGTCAATTCGAAGGCGGCTTGTGCAGTCTGACCGGCCAACACCGCCCAAACCATCAGAAAAAATGTGCCCTTGTTCATGCGCTTGACTTTCCCCTGCCCAATCCGTATACTTAAGCCATGCAAACTACTCGAAATACCATCCTTGCCGCCACTCTGGGATTGCTGCTGTGGACTGTGTTTCTCCCCATAGCCTCGGCCCAGTTAGTGTACCCGGAAATCACCGTGGATGCGTCCCGCCTTCCCGAAGAGGCGCAGACCAAACTCGCCGGAATAGATTCACTTCTCAGAGTCTATCTGGAAAAACAGGAATGGACGCGGGACGAGTACCAATATGATTTCCCCGTCCAAATTAACATCTACTTCACCGAATATAATGCCAGCGTGCAGGAAGATAAATACAAAGCCAATTTAATCGCCACCAACACCCAAGACGTCCGTCTCGAAGACTCCCGCTGGGAATTCGGACTGCGCCAGCCTTATGTTTTCCGCGCAAACGAATACCAGCCGTTCAAGAGCGTCGTCGAGTTCTATATCTGGATTCTGGTTGGAATGGAATATGACAAGTTGGAGAAATTAGGCGGGCAAACGTATTATGACCGGGCGAGAGGTATTTTCCTTCAGAGTTCCAATTCGGTCTATTATTTCGGTTGGGATAAGCGCAGCGATATGCTCCGAGCACAGACCGATGAGAGTAATCGCACCGCCCGTGAACTCAGTTTTTTCTATTCTACCGCCATTTATTACGACACGCTGAAAGACTACCGCTCTTCCAAAGATTATCTCTATTATGCGATGGTGAAGCTTGATAAAGTGCCGATAGATGTGCAAAAACGATTTTTGGATATTAATCACCGGGAATTCGCCGAAGCGCTGGTGCGAGCGGGGTACCCTCAAGGGGTGAAGGCGTTGATGCAAATGGACCCGCAGCGTCGTAAAACCTACGAGTCTATCGCACCGGAAGGTGAGAACAAATAGAATATAGGTAACCCGTTCCGGTTTGTCAAGAGCCGCCGAATGCTCACTATGCGGAATCCGGCCTGAAAAGGCCGGATTCTCTTATTAACTCCGATGGCAGAGGGACAGCTACAGTTTCCGCATCAAACCGATCACCCGCCCCAAAATCCGGAAACCCGGAGTTCCTTTGTCTACAATAATCGGGGAATAATACCGGTTGGCTGGTTCCAGACAGATTCGTTCGCTCTGCGGCCGGAAAAATTTCACCGTAGCCTCATCACCCAAAAGAGCCACCACAATGTCTCCCGGATCAGCCGTGGTCTGCGGTTTCGCAAAAATCACGTCCCCTTCTAAAATTCCCGCATCTTTCATGGAATCGCCGCGCACTCGCAAGGCAAATGTATCATCCGAACCGGCCAAGGAGCGGTCAACACGCATGTATCCTTCAATATTTTCCGAGGCTAACAGCGGCTGCCCAGCCGCTACACGGCCAACAAGCGGCACATCCCGGATATCATCCAGAGTCTTGACAACCGAAGTCCTCCCTGTCAGTTCGATTCCACGGGACAGCATGGGACTACGGGTCAGATATCCTTTACGTTCAAGAATCTCCAACAGATAGCGAACTCCATTCGTGGAAGTAATCCCGATTTCCGCCCCAATCTCTCTGAGCGTCGGCGGGCGGCCTTTGGCCCGGATTTCCGCCTGAATGAAATTCAGAGCCTTTTGCTGCTTTTCGTTTAAATGTTCTGCCATTGTGCACACCTCTGCTTTGCACGCGTGTGCAGAGAATATAAAGAACACTTGTTCAAAAGTCAAGTGTTTTCTTTTCGCTGAGCGGGATCTGGATCCCGCCGGAATTAGAACAACCTCTTTCCGCCGAGGCAAATTCCCAATCTGCCCGGAATCTTGTCGCCCTTGTCGCTCTCCC
>RPQS01000128.1 GCA_003818605.1 Candidatus Zhuqueibacterota bacterium
ATATTCGAAATCATTCCACAGGTGGCTCGATGAATACGCGTGAAAAAATCGCCGTCGTCCTGCGCGACGTGAAAAATCTTCCGACATTGCCGGACGTTGCGGTCAAGCTGCTGGAGATGGGCGAAAGTCCGACGTCGTCGGTCCGGGATCTGGCGCAATGGATTGAGCGCGACGCGGCGCTGGCGACGCGCGTACTCAAGCTTGTGAATTCCTCATTTTTCGGTGTGCAGCATGAAGTGACCAGCATTCGCCACGCGTTGATGATTTTAGGAATGGCTCATTTGCGGAATCTGGTACTGTCGAGCGCTGTATCCAATCTTTTCGATCGGGACGGCTGCGTCGGGAGCTTCAATCGCAAAGAATTCTGGAGACATTGCGTGGCAACCGCCGGAGCCGCTCGTACTATCGCCGCGCGTACGAACATCATTGATCCCGAAACGGCTTTTACCGCAGGACTAATTCACGACGTCGGCAAGCTGGTATTAGATCGGTATCTTCATGAAGACTTCGTAAAAGTCATTCAGACTTTGGACGCCAAGGGCGGAACCATGAAAGACGCCGAACTCGAAACGCTGGGAACAACGCACGCGGAAATCGGACGGCATTTGGCCGTGCATTGGAATCTTCCCGAAGTATTGCGTGTGGCCGTAGGATTTCATCATGAGCCGGAAAGCGCACCCAGCCGGTCGGACATTGCCGCTCTCATTGCGGTCGCGGATGCCATGGTGAGGGAATTACGCGTCGGCTCGGGAGGCGGTGAGGATCAGGCGGTAGACGAGAAGCTGCTGAGTGCATGCAAAGTCTCCTCCGAACTGTATGACACGATCAAGAAAGACCTGAGTGTTGATCTCGAAGAGCAGGTGGGAGTGCTGGCTGAAAGCGAGTAAGGTTCGCTTCAGGCAAGATCGTCATGCCCATTGACATCGCGCACATCGAGTTCTTTACCTTGGTATTCATCCGCACCGCCACGGCTCTTGCGGTGCTGCCGGTCTTCGGCCATACGGCTTTTCCGGCGGTCGCCAAGGCGGGTTTGGCCGGACTCATTTCCCTGCTGCTTATTCCCGCGCTGTCTCCCGGCCTTCCGCCGATCAGCGGCACGCTTATGGATTACTTCATGCTGGCGATTCGCGAAACGGTCTGCGGTTTGTTGCTGGGTTTTGCCGGCCAGTTTCTTTTCTATGCGGTTGAGATCGCCGGACAATTGGTGGGATTTCAAGCCGGCTTTTCGATTGTCTCCTCGATTGATCCGAATACCGAATCGCAAACCACGGTGCTCACTCAGTTTTACAACCTGACCGCGCTGTTGATCTTTGTCACTATTGACGGCCATCATTTTATGCTGAAGGCGTTAGTGGACAGTATGACGGTAATTCCTATCGGGCATTTGCATGTGGGGCCGGAGCTGCCGCAATGGACACTGACAAACGTTACCGCCGTCATGGCGGACGGCGTGCGATTAGCGGCTCCTTTGATGGTCACGTTGTTGGTCGCGGATATCGGCCTGGGTATCTTGACGCGAGTTGCGCCGACCTTGAATATTTTTGTACTCGGTTTTCCCCTTAAAATCGTTATTACTTTAGTGATGATATCCATGACGCTGAACGCAGTCATGTTGGTGTTTACGTCACAGGTCGGGCAGTTTGCCCGCAGTATTCCCGGATTTCTGAGGCTGCTCGCAGTTCCATGAGCTTCCTGAACGACGAAGGCAAGACTGAAAAACCAACCCCGAGGCGCCGCGAAAAAGCGCGCTCCGAGGGCAGTGTAGCCAAGTCCATGGAGTTGAACACGGCGGCTGTGCTGATTACGGGCAGCATCTTGATGATTTGGTTCGGCAGCGCCATGATGACCGGTTTGCGTCAGGTGATGATCACGCTCTTCCGGGAAATGGGCACGATGGAGTTTACTTTGGATTCGCTGCCCGTGTATCTGTGGGCGGGAATGAAAGTGATGGCGCTGCTGCTTGGTCCGCTTTTTCTGGGCATGATGATTATCGGCGTGGCGGTAAACGTCGGACAGGTGGGGTTCCGGGTCACTGCGAAAGCGGCAATGCCGAAATTCTCGCGGATCAATCCGATGCAGGGTCTGAAGAGGCTGTTTTCCGTTCGGTCATTTGTCGAATTGGGGAAGAGCATTCTCAAAGTCGTATTGATCGGCGGAATTGTCTACCTTACGATCTCTTCGCAGTTTGACCGGCTCTATTCGCTGATGGAAGTTCCCATCGAGGCTCTCGGCGGCGTGGTGGGCATGATTCTCGGACGGATTTTTCTGCTTGCTTCTTTATCTTTGATCATTATCGGTGTGCTCGATTATGCCTACAATCGGTATGAATTCGAGAAATCGCTGAAGATGACCAAGGAAGAAGTGAAGGAAGAAGCCAAGCAGTCGGAAGGGGATCCCAAGGTTAAGGGCAAGATCCGCGAGATTATGTTCAAAAACAGCTTCCGCCGCATGATGAACAAGCTGCCGGAAGCCGACGTGGTGATTACCAACCCGACTCATGTAGCCGTTGCGTTGAAATATGATCGAGCCAAGAGTTCGGCGCCCATCGTAGTGGCCAAGGGAATGCGCAAAGTGGCGGAGCGGATCAAGGAAATCGCCCGGGATAACGATATTCCCATCGTGGAAAATCCGCCGCTGGCGCGAACTCTCTTCAAAATGGTGGAGATCGGACAGGAAATACCGGTGGATCTGTACAAGGCCGTGGCGGAGGTTCTCGCATACGTGTATCGTTTGAAACGCAAATTCTTCGGAGTGGCCTAATAGATTATGGAAGCTGCCAAGACAAAAGGAACAGCACACAAAGACGGCAGTGCAATGCGGAAGCTGCTGAAGCACAGCGACATTGCGATGGCTCTGGCGTTGGTCGCCATTGTCGTGGTAATGGTGATTCCCATTCCCACGTTTTTACTGGATCTCTGTCTGGCTCTTTCCATTACGTTGTCGTTGGCGATTTTATTGACGGCGCTCTATGTGGAAGAACCGCTGAAGTTCTCGGTTTTTCCCGGTTTATTATTGGTCACAACGCTATTCCGTCTCTCGCTGAACGTGGCAACCACGCGAATGATTCTGGGCACCGGATACGCCGGTGAAATCATTCAGGCATTCGGTGGATTTGTCATTAAAGGCAATTACGTCGTCGGTCTGATCATCTTTTTGGTACTGGTGGTTATTAATCTGGTCGTGATTACGAAGGGATCAGGCCGAATTGCCGAAGTCGCGGCTCGCTTTACTTTGGACGCGATGCCCGGCAAGCAGATGGCGATTGACGCCGATCTGAATCAGGGATTGATTGACGAGCGCGAAGCCCGCCGCCGCCGCGAAAAAATTCACCGGGAAGCGGACTTCTACGGAGCGATGGACGGCGCGTCAAAATTCGTGCGCGGCGACGCCGTGGCCGGTCTCTTGATTACCTTCATCAACATCGTCGGTGGATTTGTCATCGGCATGGCGCAGATGAAGATGCCCTTCCTGCAGGCCTTGCAGACGTTCACGATCCTCTCTGTGGGCGATGGCTTGGTGGCGCAAATTCCCGCCTTGATTATTTCTATTTCCGCCGGTATCATCGTTTCACGCGCGGCATCGGAAAGCAATCTGGGTCATGACGTCACGTCTCAATTGCTTTCGTATCCGCGCGCTTTATACATTGCCTCCGGTGTTTTAGCTTTTTTTGCGCTGACGCCCGGCATGCCGTTGATTCCCTTCCTGACGCTTTCTGCAGCGACATTCACTTTAGCCCGATTGAGCGCGAATGCCCAGCATGCGGCGGCGGCCAAACCGGCGGAGACGGATGTCGCGGCGGGCGAGAAACGCAAACAAGAGCGCGTCGAGGATTTTGTTCTTGTGGATCCACTCGAAATTGAGATCGGCTACGGCTTGATCCCGCTGGTGGAGGGCGGCCCGGGAGGAGATCTTCTCGACCGCATCACGAATCTCCGCCGTCAATTTGCGATGCAAACCGGTCAGGTCATTCCCCCCGTGCGTATTCGGGACAACACTCAACTTGCACCGAATGTTTATGTGATAAAAATACGCGGAACCGAAACATCGCGCAGCGAATTAAGACCGAATATGCTGCTGGCCCTTTCGCCCGGCGAAAAGGCTCCGCGCATTGAGGGCATTCCCACTCGCGAACCGAGTTTCGATTTGCCCGCCATCTGGATTCCCCGTCCGGAAAAGGAAAAGGCGCAGACTTCGGGCTACACCGTGATCGAGCCCGCTGCGGTAATCGTCACGCATCTTTCTGAAATTCTGAAGAAGGAAGGCTTCCGTCTCATGTCCCGCGACGCCGTTCAGGAACTGCTCGACGCGGTTAAGAAAACGCATAAGACGGTTGTCGAGGAGCTTGTTCCCGGTCAGCTCGGTGTGGGACAAATACAGAAAGTCCTGCAGAGTCTGCTAAAAGAAGGTCTCCCGATTCGAGACATGGTGACGATTCTTGAAACGCTGGCCGACTATGCTCCGGTAACCAAAGATCCGGAATTCCTCACGGAAGCCGTGCGTGTGGCATTATCCAGCGCGATTGCGCATCGCTATGAAGATGAACCCGGCAAGCTGTCGGCATTAACCATTGATCCCAAACTCGAATATATGATTTCCGAGGGCTTGCGCACTTCCGCTAAAGAAGGTTCGGAGTTCGCGCTGCCGTCATCCATGGTTAAGAAAGTCGTTGAGAGATTGCGTGATCTCTCCAAAAACATGTTGGGACGCGGCTTCCAGCCGATCCTTGTGACGGCTCCGGGGGTGCGGAGTTTCATCCGCCGCATGGTGGAACCGGAAATGTCCAACTTGATCGTATTGTCTATGGGTGAATTACCGCCCACGACGCAGATTGTCCCGATGGGGACAGTTCATCTCGAAGGATAACCGACGATGACAACTCACAAATTCGTTGCTCCGACCATGAAGGACGCACTGGCTCGCGTCAAGGAAGAACTTGGCGAAGATGCGCTTATCCTTAAATCGGAAAAGGTAAAAACCGGCGGTGCCTTGACCTTCACGAAGCGCGAACTCATTGAAGTTACGGCAGCTACGCCTGATGAAGTTAAAGCAGATCTGCAAGGTGGCCCTGAATTTGCACAAACACTTGAAAGAACGCTGCAACAGCCGCCTTCTGCCGAACCCATGCCCCAACAAAACGCTGAATTGACCATGCTTCGCGACGAAGTGAACAAGCTTCGCGAAGACCTCACGGATATCGGCAGATATTTCAAGTACAATAATTTACCCAATCTTCCCCGTGAACTGGCGCGGCTCTATGAGAGCCTGAGACAATCCGGAATAAATGATCGGTGGGCAACCGATTTGGCTCAGGAGGCTCTGGTTCAATTGGGTGCGGAGGAGCTCGTCTCTGCCCAGGCTGTTGAAAACTATATGGTAAACCGCTTGTCGCGAATTGCCCAGCCCGCGCCGCAAATGACCTCCCGCCGTCCGGCTTATACGATTGCCGTGGCAGGATCTCCCGGAGCCGGTAAAACTACATTAGTTCAGAAACTGTCATCCGATCCGGGGATATACGGAAAACGTCGGATCGGCATCATTTCCATAGACACGCACCGGATGGCGGCCGTAGAACAACTGCGGACTTTCACGCGGATTGCCGGCGTTCAGTTGGAAATATTATTTCAACCTTCGCAAGCGGCCGCGGCGCGTGCTCGCTTGGCGAATTGTGAAGTTATTTTAGTGGATACTTTCGGCTGTTCGGTCGGGGAGCCGGATCGCATGCAGGAATTGAAAACGTTTCTCGACCCACTCGATCCCGATGAGATCCATTTGGTGCTGAACGCATCGGTGCGCGATGAAGACCAGATCTATGCGTCGCAGTCTTTCCGCGAAATCGGAATCACGCATCTGAGTTTTACGCGGCTGGATGAATCCATGCGGCACGGCTATCTGGTCAACGTCATCAAAGCCGCGGAGCGGCCCGTTGCCTGGCTGAGTAAAGGCCAGGGATTCGTCGGCTGTACCGAGCGCTTTACTCCGGAGCATCTGCGCAAGTGGATCGTACTCAGCGAGGCCGTGGACATTCCGGCGGATGAAACGGTTTTCTCACCGCTTGTGAATGTCTGATTGAAATCTCATGGCACGACAACCGAATTCCGATCTTATGGAGCTTCTGAAGCTGCTGCGGCGAATCATCGTGCTGGCCGTGGCCGCCTTCGGTTTAGCGCGGGGCATGCCGTATCCTGCGCTCGCTTTTCGGTTGGCTTTGCTTTGGGCTGTGTTATATATCAGTTCCGGCTTGGTGGACGTTGCTTTTCGATATTTGAGTTATCATGCGGCGCGGCGACAAGATGACGAGGCGGCGCCCGATAAAAAAGGATCGAATCTTCCAGTACCTGCAGGAAATCGAAATCCGTAATCCATGAAAGCCATGAATCCCACCATCGCGGGTTGGGAAGCTTACACCCAATCCCGCAGTCCCGAGATACGCGAGCAGCTGCTGCTGCAGTACTTGCCATTGGTGCGCCGCGTGGCCGGACGAATGGTGGGGACTATGCCGCGCAGCGTGCGCATGGATGACTTGGTATCGGCGGGAGTGGTCGGCTTGCTTTCCTCGCTGGATAATTTCGATCCGACCTTGGGAATTAAATTCGAGACGTTTGCTATGAACCGCATTCGCGGGGCAATGGTGGACAGTCTCCGTGAATTGGATTGGGTGCCCCGTTCCGTGCGTCAGAAAGCGCGCCTCTTGGAACGCACGATTGAAGAATTGACTCAGCAGTACGGCCGTCCGCCCGAGGACGGAGAAGTCGCCACGCGGCTCAGCGTTTCCGTGGATGAATACACGCGCATGCTCGATGAAGTGAACGTCACCGTTTTGCTATCGCTCGACGATACGTTCCCTACCCAGAATGGCGACGGCGCATGCCTGTCGGAAGTGGCGACTGATCCGAATGCCGTCACAAGTCATGATCGCGTAGAGGAACAGGAACTGCGCGATTTGCTGGTTCAAAATCTGAAAAGTCTACCCGATCAGGAAAAGCTGGTTCTGGCGCTGTACTACTATGAGGAGTTGACGTTTAAAGAGATCGGGGAGATCCTTCGACTTACCGAGTCCCGGGTTTCGCAGATTCACAGCAAAGCTGTGTTGAAACTTCGGGCCGGAGTCCGCCGTAGAATGAACCGCTGAGCGGTTAAAGGCGAGAACCGTGGAGGTGTTCCATGCTTCGCCCCGTTGAAAATCAGGAAAGACTTAATCCCGGCGAGTACATCAACCGTGTCAAGCAGACGGAAAAAGACCATGGGCCGGGCGGACGGGACTTTGCTTATGCCGTCGAGGAAATGACTCGCGAGGGTCATAAAAAGCACCAACCCTCTCCGGAGTTCGGGGAAGACACCTACGAATCCGCCGCGGATGAAGAGGGAAAAAAAGAAAATCCGAAGTCCGAAGACACTCTTGAACCGGATTCCAAATCCCGGGACGACCGGAATCTTGATATCACAGTATAATATGAAAACTCGCATTTTCACACCGTTGAGCCTGTTGGCTCTCTGTTGGATCGGCTTGCTTCCGGTACGACCGGTCTACGCAAGCAATCTGCTGGACGTGCGCGTCGGACCGCACCGCAGCTTCGACCGGATCGTCTTCGAATTCGATTCCGAAGTGCCGAGTCGCGTCATCATGAAAGCCAACCAGAAAGTGGAAGTGCATTTTGCCAATATCCACATTCCGGATCGCTTTTCCGTTCCGATGCTGCCGCGCGGATTGACCATCCTCAAAGGGATTGACGTCCGCCGCGAGGGTGCTGACGGCGTGGTATTTGATATTATGCTGGCACGCGACGCGATGCCGACGGAATTGCCGCTGGCGGGCCGCCCGTGGAGGTTGGCTTTGGATCTCGCGCCGCGCTTATCCGATCAGACCGAAGAAAAACCGGAATACATTCCCGGCGATCAGCCGATTCCCACCAAATTCGCGGAGACCGTTCCGACCGCTCAGGATTCGACCGATCCCGCGCGGCTGCGCTCGGTACTTGCTTATTATTATCTCGCTCGCGGCGATACTCCCGAAGCCAAACAGCAGGCAGGATTGTATCAGCAATTGACCGGTTCTGCCCTAAATCTCTTTCATGAATCCGGAACGGGCAAGACTCCGCCCCAGCAGGCCGTGAAGCCGCAGCCCAAGACGTGGAATCTTCCTGTACAATTGCAGAACTTCTCCCCAATCACGCTGTTGGCTGGAGCCGCAGGTGTGGGATTTATTCTCGGTCTGATTGTGCGTGGATTGCTCGGCCGTATCAAAAGCATATCATTCCACTTGCCAAGAATACGTCTGCCCAAGCGCAAACCCAAGGAAGCGGATCTCTCCGAGGAATTAGCTCAGGGAATGGAAGCTCTCGATGAAGCGGTAAAGGAAGAACCGCCGCGTAAAGCGGCCAAAACCGCTGCTCCGCCTGCACCCGAACCTGAACCGGAGCCGGTAGACGCGGAAAAAGAATTACGCGAAAGTGTGATGGATCGCCGCGTCCGCCGCGTGCTCGAATTGTCGGGCGAAGGCCGGACGGTGGCTTCCATCGCGGAAGAACTGCAAATGGGTCAAGACGAAGTTAAATTAATTCTCGATCTCAATAAACAATAACCGCGGAGTTGTCGTTTTGGCTATCCTTCGTATGCCGCTCCGTGTCGGAGAAATTCTCTCCGCCACGGTACGGCGCAAACTGTCCGCTACGCGCGTTCTCATTTCGCTGAAAGGCCATACTCTGGTGGCTGAACCGGAGCATGATGTGTCACCCGGCGATGAGATCAACGTCCAAGTGCTGACGATTTTCCCCCGAATCCGTCTCCGTATGCTTCCGACACCGCTCCCGCACGGCTTTCGCAGGCAGAGTCCCCCTCTCGATCTGCACACCTGAGCAGTTCGGAACCTAACCAGTCGGCAGAGTTTTCCCACCCTTCTTTAGCCCTCCGAAACAAACCTCCAGCAGTTTTACAACTATTCTGAAAATAAAGCTTTAGGTGCTATATCAGATAGCTTGAACGTGCTATAGACAGTGGCACCATCCTTGCTCCTTTCTTTGTTGTAAAACCGGAAGTTTTTCCATGATCAAAGGTATCTATACGTCGTCAATGGCCTTGCGGCAGGGAATACTCCGTCAGGATATTACTGCTAATAACTTGGCCAATGCGAACACAACGGGCTTCAAGCGCGACCGGCTGTTCGCGCAGGAACTCATTGCGGCGGACAACGCGAACATTACCAACAATCCGCTTTCGATTGAGACCGAGCACTATACGGTGTTTTCGCAGGGAGCTTTCAATCCCACGGAAGGTCCTCTCGATTTTGCTCTCCAGTGCAAGGGTTTCTTCGTAGTTTCCGACGGTCAAACCGAAAGCTACACGCGTGACGGACATTTTGAGCGTTCATCGGACGGTTTGCTCGTGGATGTGCAGGGCCGCGCGGTACAGGGCGAAGGTGGGAATATCACCCTGCCGCAAGGTCTGGTCACGGTGTCCGCCGACGGCGTTGTGAGCGTCGAAGGAGCGGTGATTGATCGTTTTCGGGTCGTGGATTTCGATAATCCGCAAACGCTGCAAAAAGCCGCCGGATCGGCTTTCACGAAATCGGATCAAACGGACGCGGAAGTTCCGGTGGAAGCTCCCGTTGTGCGACAGGGTTTTCTGGAAACGTCCAACGTGGACGCCGTGAAAGAAATGGTGGAGATGATCGCCACCGCTCGCCACTATGAAATCAACGCCAAACTGTTGACCACGCAGGATGACACGCTGCGTCATGCGACCAACGAAATCGGCAGAGTTTAAGGGAAGATAGAAACATGATTAAATCACTATACACCGCCGCTTCGGGCATGAACGCCCAGCAAACGAATCTGGACAACATCTCGAACAACATCGCCAACGTCAATACGACCGGCTTCAAGCGCAGTCGTGTGGAGTTTCAGGATCTTGTTTATGAGACGTTGCGCGGCACGGCTCCGACGGCTCAAGGCACATCGGTTCCCGCGGAATTGCAGGTCGGCGGCGGCACGAAACCCGTCGCAACCGTAAAAACGTTTGAGCAAGGTTCGGCTCAGCAAACGGGTAATGCGCTCGATCTGTACATCCGCGGCAACGGATTCTTTCAAGTGCTGCTGCCGGACGGACAGGTTGCGTACACGCGTGACGGATCCTGGAAGATTTCCGCCGATGGTCAAGTCGTGAATGCGGACGGACTGCCGCTGGAACCTCCGCTGACCGTTCCGCAGGATGCAACCGGTGTCATGATTCAGACCGACGGACGAGTTTTGATTTCGACCGCTACCGCCACCGAACCAACCGAATTAGGACG
>RPQS01000129.1 GCA_003818605.1 Candidatus Zhuqueibacterota bacterium
AGATAGGCCCGAAAGGGGGGTCTCTTCAAACGATGATCAATGAACTTCGAATGGAATTCGTAGTGACACAGCTTGCTGTGTCTCTTGATCGCCGAGCCGGGCACTAACCAACATCCTCCTGGGTGTTGGCCGCAATTAATCCTTCCCCCCTTAGCATAAGGGGGAATAGAAGGGGGTCTCTTCTTCCGCTTTCTGATTTTCTTCCGTTCATCCTTTCCGCTTGTCTTTCCCCCGTGCTTCCCCTATAATAAATCCCAACCAACAGATTGGGAAGCGGGATGATTCGGCAGCGGTAAAACCGTTTGGTCAAATATCACACTCAAACCAACAGTTCAAAATAATATCTTGACCTTGCCGTCTTGCGGCGGCTTTTATGAGGACATAGATAATAATTTTTGCGCTGGGCTCGTGTGAGCAGACAGCAATGGTGACAGTTTGTGGAGCCTTATTCTTGCCGGACCTGAAGGATGCGACTTGCACGATATCAAGAAAACGGCGGACGGAGGATATGCCTTAGCCGGATATAAACGACAGGATCAATTCCATGATGCAGCCTGGTTAGCAAAGTTTGCGCCGGAAATGTCCGCAGGTTATACGCCGCATCCGCGCAGCACATTTTGCTAACCGCTTATCCCAATCCCTTCAACAGCACCACGCAAATCGAATTCACGCTGCCTGTGACGCAACGCGTGTCGCTTCGGCTCTACGATGTCTTGGGCCGGGAAGCGGCAACGCTATTGAATGAACGACGCACGGCGGGCGAGCATCGCGCAAGCTTAACGGCAGCGCCCTTTCTTCCGGCGTGTATTTCTGCCGGATGGAAGTGGGAACGGCAACACGAACACAGAAGATTGTGCTGATGAAATAACCGTCCCGCCGAGGCAGATCCCCCGATCTGCCCGGAATCTTGTCTTTCCCCCATTCCATCCGCCTCTTGGCGAGATCTCGTCATAGACGGATGGGGGAAATAAAAAGGGGGTTTCTTTCTCATTTTTCGTTTCTGATGCGCATTCCCTGCAAAAAGAAGCGGGCGGACAAAATGTCCGCCCGCTTCTTTTTCTCGCTGCGCGAGGTGTCCTTACCCCGCGCATATTATTCAAATCGTCAGCCGATTACTCCCGCCGCCAATAACGTGGCGAGAATCACGCCCGTAATACTCTCACCCGCAATGCAGCCGGAGGCAATCGGAATTGTGAACAGGTCATTCCATTTCGCCGCTTTCTTCTCAAGAATCCAAGCGATCAGTGCACCCAGAAACATTCCGAAGCTTGTGTAGGCCGGAATCGTCAGGGCGATTCCCAAGGCCGCCGGGGAAGGGGTGTACGGTCTCAGTTTCGGGAATACTTTGTCCACGATCACGATCAACATGCCGAACAAACAGGCAATCGCCATGGCCAAGACCGCGCTGGGCGGCAGCGAACCCAATCCCTGCGATAGTACTTTTGCCACGCCCATCCATACCAAAGCCGATGGTGCAGGGAACTGCGCTCCCCCCAGTGCATTGGCGTCTGGGACAAGAATGAAATAGGCCGGTACGGCGAGCATTGCGCCCGCCAATACGCCGAACATTTGCGCAATGAACTGCTTACGCGGATTCGCGCCCACCATGTTGCCGACTTTTAAATTGGCGATCGTGTCTGCGCAGCTGCAGGCGGCTCCCGCCGTCACTCCGGCGGCCATCAAGTTGGCGGACACGTTGCCCGGAGTAATCACACCATAAGTAAGCTGCGTCACCTTGCCCATCGCGCCGATAGGATTAATGCCGATTTCAGCCGAAGCACGCGCCGCGACTGCTGCCAGGAAGAACGTTAAAATCACCGCGATCAAGCCGATATACCATTTGATGCTGAACATCCAGAGCAGCATGATGGCCGCCGCAAAACCGAAAATCACAAAGCCGGTAATGAACCACGTCATCGGAATTTCGAGATGATCCAACGCGCCCGCTTTTGCTTTATTGTTGCTGAAGCTGCGGAAAATGCTGCCGAATGTGCGGCCCAATGTCCGCCATTGGAAAGCTAAACCCAGCAGACCGCCAACGACTAAAATGGTCGCGCCCGGCCACAGCGACCACGCGCTGACATTGCGGAATCCACCGACGGTCTGTAAGCGGCTCGCTCCCGGTGTAAAACCGAACGCTGTTACCAATTCCGTCGGCTGATCTTCGGGTATACTCAGCTGGGCTTCCCAAGTCACCGCTTTGGAGGCTTCTACAAAGAGCACCTTCGCGCCCAGACTCTTGTTCATCGTATCGCGAATGCTGACCACGCCAAAAAACGGATTCGGCGAACCATTGACCAGCGTCGGTGCGTTCAAATCGCGAATCAATTGTTCCGTGCCGCCGTATACCGTCGGCTGCAGCCATGTGTAGGTCAGCGTTCGTGTGGCCGAGCCATCGGTCAATTCCGGACCTTTGTTGGCTTCTTCAAGTACAACCGTGAATGTCTGCCCCGGCTGAATGGCCAGCGGAGTCTTCGGCAGTTCCACCGCGCGCACTTGCGGCGCCGGATGTTTGATGATTCCGGATTGGATCAGATTCGGAGCCAGTACGCCGTAATTCAGCAGCAGACCGAACAACATGCTCAATCCGACTTTTATTCCGAACAACGCGCCGATCCCGATAAAAATCAAACTCGGTTCGAAGCTGAGAGTCAGTTTCGAGAGGGGAATGCGGAGGATGCGAATCGGCGCATCCATCAGTCCAGGAATGATGGTCAATCCGTTTAAACCACGAATAGCCGGAAGTCCGTCGCGAACCATGGCAATTAATACGCCCAAACCGCCGGATATGCCCAGCGCTTTCGCTTTCTTCATGGCCTCGCCGCCGTGCGAGTACATGGCCTTCAATGTCTCACCGGTGGGAATTACCGCCGGAAAACGGAGATGATCCACCTGAATCATTTGTCGTTTGAACGGAATGGCCATGAACAGCCCGAGAAACAGAATCACGCCGATGAACAGCGTGAGCTGCCACCAGATGAACGTGTATCCCGTGAGCATCGTGAGCGCCGGAACGGCGGATACCAGACCGGCGGAGGAAATCCAGCTTGCGGCCACGGCGACCGTCATCATGATGGTATTTTCCATCATGCCGAAGTCTTTTTTAACGATTCCGACGCCCTTGAGAGCCTTGAACAAGGCAAAAATCACGATCACCGCGGCAATGTCCACTCCCAATCCCCATCCGGATTTCAGACCGATGTAGAGATTGGAAAGAGACATCAATCCGCCGAACAGCATGCCCGCAATCACCGCGCGGGCGGTCAATTGCGGAACGTCATCGCCCTTGTAAACGGTCTCCAGCCACTCGCGATCCCGTTCTTCAACGGTCTTTTCCACTTTGGTTGCATCGTCGGCCATACGGAAGCCTCGTCTTCTTGGTTTATCGTCTGTTCGAAATCTTTTCGAGTAACACCAAGTGCGGTCGTTGCCGACCGCCCTTGATTTCAGAGGTTATTTCTTTCCGAACACCGCCGCATTGCCCGGCCTTGCTCCGCTCTCCAACATCCAAGTGCGGAAACCGGCCCATCCGCTGGGGGCCAGCCATTCACGCGCCAGCGTGAGCTTGCGGTTAAAAATGAAACGGCCTTCTTTGATTTCGCAGCGTGTTTCGCCTTCGCTCCAATCCCACATGGCTTTACCTGTTGCGGGTTTGCGTTCCATGGACCATTCTTCCGGAACCGGAGCCTCTACATGTAGCCGGATTTCTCCGGGCAGCGGGAACCATTGCGGAAATTCGCGCGCAGCCAGCGAAAACGGCGGATTTCCCGCATAAGATTGGTAATCTATTAAAGCGAAGGGAAGGATATACCGTCCATCTACCGTGTCGAGTGCGGCGGCATGAAAAGCAAAATCAACCACCGTATTGGGAACCGTGCGGCCCGGTTCAAGCGCTTTCACTAAAACGTCATCGGTCTCGAAGCCATTCAGCGAAATCAGATCGGTTAAAAACTTGCCGGGACACTCGGCGCGAATCTTCTCATAGATTCCCCATTCACCGAAGGCTGTCAATGTTCCGTGTCCGCGCAGCGTGTCGGCGGCAAGATCGTCAAAGAAAAGCGATAGACTCACGTACGGGGATTTCGCCTTGCAGCGGAATTCCTTCGGTTCAACCGCTTCCGGATCTCCGTCGAGAATAAAGCCGCCTAAAAGATCCGCCTGCGTAAATTCATTGCGCGGCTCGATGGGATCGGAATAGAATCGCAATCCGTCAATCTTAACATTTAAAAGTGCGCCGTGATAGCTTGCCAACGACGGCACCGGGGCGTCCGGCAGAAACATCGGAACGACTTGAACCGTCACACCGGAAGCATTCGCCAGTTTCGCGACTAACACGGCCAGTTCCAGCGAATTCCCATATCCGGTTTGCAGAATGCGGTCTACCGGACGGAGGTTCAATGCGAAATCACTGTGCTCGAACTCAAGCCGGTTGAAGCGCGCCCGCACCCAAGATTTCACCGCGTCCAATGTCGCTTCATCGGACGTGGTTTTGTTCAATTCTTCACTCAGGGATTTCGGAATCGCCGCTGCGGGAGCCAGAGCCGCTTCCAACCGCAATTTGAATTCACCCGCCACTTGCGTCCAGTCTTTAGCCGTAGTGAAAGCGGCATTGGGCAGCAGCATGCTATGGCCGCGCAAATCCTCATTCAAATAGCCGGCCTGTTCGCCCATCTTCCACGTATAGGTGCCGTTGGCAACGGTCGGCTCGGGTGCGCCGCGGTCGGATGTAGAGATCAGCGTGATTCCGGCGGGAACGGCTACCGACAATTCACGCGCAATCACCGGCCATTCTTCGCGGAAATATACGCGGCCTTGAAGCCACGGCAGCAGCGGTTTGGCCGTTGTCAAACGGTAGTGCAGTTCGGCAATCGAACCGTTTTCCAATCCCAATAAAGTGACCACCATTTGCCGCACGTCCGCGTAGTCTGGAGCTTCGTCCATTCCGTTTTCCGGAACGATGGGATTAAAAGCGTTCTGCGGAGTGGATTCGATTTTACGGCCATCCCGTGTATAGGTGTTGGCCGCCAGAATTTCCAGTTTTTGCTTTCCGTCAAGGTACGCAATATGCGGATCGCCCCACGTATCGCGTCCCGCTTCGTCGGGAATATAGCGGAAGTAATGCAGTTCGAAAATCTGCGATCCGTCCGCGTTCAGCGTATAGGAATCTTTACACCATAAAAGAACGTTCGAGGCTTTCGGGTATTTCTGAATGGCGCTCAGATTGGCCTTGATGTAATCAGGAACCGCATTGAATTCGGCGAAAGCCGGAAGCGCCAGCACAAGCAGCGCGAGAATGGTTTTCATCGTTTTCATTTCGCGCCTCCTTTCTCCAGCGTCACCGCCAGATCGTCCGTGTTCTGCAAGGCTTTGTAAGCCTTCCACACTTCGCTATAGTCCTTGGGACCAATCCACCGATCCCGCAGTCTCCACACCTGATTCAGTTCAATTCCGCCGGAGACTTTTTTCCAGTTGCTCTTCAGGTGGGCGATCTCTCCGCCGATGTCGCGCTCGTCGGCCAGCTTGCGCGCGGAAAATCCCGGCGGTAATTGTACGGTTTCTTTCAGCGTGATTTGCCGCGGATTGTACGTGAACACGGGCTGCGTGCGGTCTTTGGTCAGGCCGGTCGGAATATTATGCTGCGGCCCGCCCGCCCACATAAACTTCGACACGAACGGCGTGTAGTCCATTCGTTTGCCTACTACGCGCGCGTATCCCGGCACGCGAAAATCAATCGTCACCGTAAACGGCTTGTAGAAATCCCAGATGTTGCCGTACGTCACTTTTACCAATTCCGCGGCCGGATCGGCTTTGGAAAGTCGGGAACGCACCACTTGATCCCAGCGGTCCTGACCGTTGTCGGAAAATTCGCGCCGTACGCGGGCGTCGCCGTAGGACTTGCCTTCCAGCACAACCGTGCCCGACAAATTGCCGTCTGCATCCAAACGCGATTTCATCGTAATCGAAAAGTCGTTGTTTTCCGAAGTAAACTTGCCGATGGCCGAAAGATCTTCACCTTCCGGCGAACCGACCACGATGTGCTGTTCGGATTCTGCGTTGCTCCACAGCTCTGTATTAAACGGCGACCACGTGGGATCGAGCATTAAAAAGGATCCGTCGGCTTTCCGCACCGCCACCACGCAGTGATTGAACTGATCGGCGGGAATGCGTTCCACGCGCGCTCCGGCCATCGTCATCACCGGATAGGTGGTATACCCTGCCGCCCTCAGCATCGTCACCAGCATTCCGGCGATGTCTTTGCAGACACCCGCGCGGTCGTTAAAGGTCATGATGCCCGGATGCAGCGTGTAGCCTTCGCCCTCGCCCATGCTGATTCCGCTGTAGCGAATACCCTGTGCCACCCAATGCAGCAGCGCATACAGCTTGCAGGTGTCGGTCTTGCAGTTGGCCGTGATTTTGTCTACTTCGCGCTTGATGTCGTCATTCCATTCGAACGCGCGCGCGTTTTCGTTTACGTTGTAGAACCAGCGCGATTTTTCCGCCCAGCTTTTCACATTCGTGAACACCACTTTGGGCACGAAGTCCGACGGGCCGGGCGAACGAATGGCTTCTTCATAAGCCGGAATATTTTCTTTCCAGAAATGATACAGCAGTTTGCCGTCTTGGAATAACGTGGCGGCATAAACTTCGCCGTTATAGGTTTCGAATTGCGCAGGCATGGAAGCGGGCATCACAATCGTATGTGATTTCAGCTTCATCGGCGGAGTAGCTTGCTCTAAAACGTTGCTTCCGAACATGACCACTTCGTAATACGTGCCGCGCATGGGAGGGATATAGCGTTCCTCCTCGCCGTCCGAAGCCAGATAGGCGATGGCAAAACCAGTGGTCGTGTATTCCAGATCCAAAGCGTCGCCGACTTCCAAAGGCGGCACGGGCAGCACTTTCATCCGCGCGCCCCAATAGATCAAATGCGTGGGCTGCGGCAGATCCACGAGCTGCTTCAGATTCAGATCTTCCATCGTGCCGTCTTTACGGTGGACTCGCGCCCGCGAAATTTCAATTTTATTCGAGGCCGGATCGTAGTCAAACCGCGCCGCGCGCAATTCCGCGATGCCTTCCGGTTTCAGCACTTTCGTCAGAGTGTGAATGCGCTTGTGGGATAAACCGGTGGTGTCTACAGCCACCCAGGTCGAATCGAACACCAGAACGGTGTTGTGGTCTTCCCAGTCCTTCGCGTCGCCTGCTCCGCTAATCAGGTCTTTATACGGGCTGACGGCGGATTTGTCCGTTGTTGAACCGGCTATCGTGCCTTTCAACTTCTGGGAACCGCCATCTTGAGCAAAGCAAACCGAGATAATAAGGACTGCGAGAATGAAAGAAAGGAGATGTTTGTGCATGAAGCCTTGCTGTGGGAGGTTGGAAATGATATGAGATTACGATGAAGATGTGACCGAGTAGATTCAGCCAAACAAGTTAAGTTAACAATTCTCCGCGTGGAAGGCAACTGAACGGCATGTTTGCTGACACGTTTAAATGTTGCCTTATCTCTTTATATACAATGTCTTAAATATGCTATTGGAGTGTCTGAACGGACATTCATTAATATGCTGTCTTTAAACCTCGCATTCATTAAACCTTGAGATTCTCTTTTTGCGGAACCCGCCTCGCAGGGCAGGCGTTTACAAGGCAATGGCTCCAGAATCCGCTGTACGTCCACAACTATGGAAAAAACTGATGGGTGACTACGCCTGGATTTTAATCTTGGTGGGGTGGTTTGTTCTGATGAAATTTGTGCTGCCGCGCTTCGGTGTTTCCACTTGAATGTCCGGTACCAATTGCAATCTCGAGGATCGAGATAAAACCACGACTTCCGCGCCCTCACAGAAACCCTCTGATAAGCCTGTAATTCGAGAATAGCTTTTCCTCTTCGGCATGTGTCTGTCCATGCCCGGAATCTTCAACGCAATCACCGCAAGGTGCGCCGAGCCGGGGCTCCTGACCCGGCCGGAATTGCATCTGCTTTCAGATTTCCGCTTTTCTTATTGCCCATCCGTGCAAACTATATTCACCATACGGGAGCAAAAGAACCATAAAAAAAGCGGTCAGATCAACCGCAATATGCATGGTAGTTCATTTTCATTTCAGAAGACATTAATATTCAATATGATATTCTTGGTTATGGGAAGTTTTTTTCGCGGTATTGTGTTTGCATTTACCCACATCTGAGTCGGTAGCTGCACATGCTTTGGTAATCATCCGTGGATTCTGCCGATCCGCTCCCGCAACCCAAAGTTTCCTAAGGGAGCAACCCCGGTGCGACGTGGCAACGCATCGGGGTTTTCTTTCTATAAAATGCTAAGAGCGCCCCCCGTTTCTCGCAGCACCTCTGGATCGTTTTCAGTTTCAAGCAGCTTCCGCAATAAAGCATGTGATTCTGCGCACCCGATATTCCCACAGGCCCAGACCGCATGCAGCCGGACCAGCGGGTTTTCGTGATTTAGAAGTTTTTCCAACGGATCGAGCGCTTCCGGACTTCGCCAATTTCCCAAAGCAATCGCGACATTGCGCAAGAATCTGACATAGCCGCATCGCATGACCGGAGTGCCTGCGAATCGCTCGCAAAACTGTTCTTCATTCAAATCAACCAGCGTATGCAGCCGCGGAGCACGCTGATCAACATCCATAGTAGATTCCGGACTTGTAATTGGTTCGGATTTTTTATTCCACGGGCAGCAGGCTTGACAATCATCGCAGCCGAAAATGTGATTGCCCATCAAAGGTCGCAATTCGCGCGGAATAATGCCCTTGTATTCGATGGTCAGATACGATATGCAGCGTGCGGCATCCAAAGTATAAGGAGCAATCAACGCCTGTGTAGGACAAGTTGTTAGGCACAACGTACACGTTCCGCAGGACGGCATCGGATTCGGAAGAGTGGGAGGGAGGTTCTGTGTTGTGAGAATTTCGCCCAACGAAAGGAATGATCCGAGATGCGGTGCGATTAATAGAGCATTTTTTCCGATAAAACCCAATCCCGACCGTTCGGCATAATCGCGTTCCATTACCGGGCCTGTATCCACGTAGCATTTCGTCAGCGCGCCCGGTTCCCATGACCGCATGAATTCCGCAAGTGTTTCCAGCTTCTCTAATACAACGTCGTGATAATCCCGCTCCGTCGCATAAGCCGCGATGATTCCCCGCGCCGCATCGCGCCGCATTTCTTCCGGTAATGGTTCCGCAGAATAAGCAAAGGCCGCGCACACAATAGCTCGCGCTCCCGGCAGTACTTTCTGCGGATCAGCCCGCCTTTCCAAAGAGCGTTCGAGAGAAGACATTTCACCCGCTCTGCCTTGGCTGAGCCAGCGGCGGAAATAATCCAAATGTCGGGGAGGCTCCGCCGGGGCAAAACCAATCAGCGAAAAGCCCAGCTCGGCTGCCCGAGCCCGGATTGCCATCGCCCGTTCTTGTTCGTTATTTGTGCTCAAGGGACTTGAAATTATGAGGATTTCGTCGTAAAATAATGCAAAGAGTTGCCAAGAGGGGGCTTGCACCAGCCCATATTACTTCCAATTCAATCACTTTATGACCGAAAAACCTATCCACTCTGCGTGGGAAATCCCCACAACCCTCCGTTACTTTGATCTGATCTCCGGCCTTTTTGTGGCCGTTCTCCTGATTTCCAACATCGCGGCCTCCAAACTGGTCGGATTATTCGGATTTCCATTCGACGGCGGGACCATTCTTTTTCCCTTGAGCTACATCTTTGGCGATATCCTGACCGAAGTCTACGGCTACGCCCGGGCTCGTCGGATCATCTGGCTGGGTTTCCTTGCCAATGCGCTGGCCGCTCTCACCTTCGCGACTGTCACCGCTCTCCCCCCGGCTTCCGTTTGGCCCTATCAGGAGGCGTTTGCCACGATTCTTGGAGTGGTCCCGCGCATTATGCTGGCCAGTTTTATTGCTTATCTGGCCGGAGAATTTTCCAACTCGTTCGTACTCGCCAAAATGAAGCTGGCCACCAAAGGCCGTTTCCTGTGGATGCGCACGATTGGTTCGACTTTGGCCGGTGAAGGGGTGGACACGTTAATCTTCTGCACCATTGCCTTCGCAGGCACGATTCCCGCAAGCGATCTCGGCTTGATGATCGTATTCAACTACGTCTTCAAGTGCGGAACCGAGATTATTTTCACTCCCGTCACCTATGCGGTGGTGGGTTTCCTCAAGCGAAATGAAAAAATAGACATCTACGA
>RPQS01000130.1 GCA_003818605.1 Candidatus Zhuqueibacterota bacterium
AAATGAGCAAAGGCGGACTGGATCTGGAAAGCATGCTGGCCAATCTGCCCGACGGGTGGACACGTACCGAACCGACTTCCGCCATGCGGCTCGCTCAAGTGTCACTGGCGGCCGCCGCAGGAGACAAGAATCCGGCGGAACTGGCCATGTTCCATTTTCCGGGAACGGGCGGATCCGCGGCGGCCAACATCGAAAGGTGGCAAAACCAGTTTACCGGCCCGAAAGGCCAACCCGGTTCGCAGTCGGCCCAAACCGATACCATGATGGTGGGACTTTTTACGGTTATCACCACGGATGTCACGGGAACACAGATCGCATCCGGCGGAATGACCGGCAGCGGACCGGCAACCGATTTGTCTAATATGAGGATGATTGCATCGGTCATCGAAACACCATCCGGAAATTGGTTTATCAAAGCGGTTGGCCCGGTGAAAACGATGTCAGCGCATGAAAGTAGGATTCGCGATTTTATAAAGCGGGCGAGAGTCAAAGAACTCGAACATAATTAACTGAAATATCCGAGTGGGACCAAATCCCGCTCGCGTACTTATGAATTGGCTGCGCTATTGGGGATGGCGGAACGCTCAAATATCGGAGGGGATTATGTCGAACGCCAAACGGACTATTTTCGACCTGCACGCGCATCCCGCACTGAAGACGTGGCTGTATGAGTACAAGCTGGAAGACGATCATCGCAGCTCGCCGCTGTTTGATCCGTTTCAAATGCAAACCGATCTGCCGAAACTCGAAAAAGGAGGAGTCGGCGGTGCAGTCGTCGCGCATTATCTGCCGGAATGCGGCATCACGCGGTATGCCAAGTTGCTCAAATGGCTGAAACCGACCGCGCAAATGGTCGCGCCCGAGCTCGTTACGCGCATCGAAGACGACAGCATTCCCAATAAGCCGTTCTATCAAACGTTGGAAATGCTCGACCGCTTCGAGGCGAAAATCGCACAAGCGCAGAGAGCAGGCAAAAAAACGGCGGTCGCATACAGCTTCAGCGAACTTCAAAAACATTTGGCGGAAGGAACCACCTGCTTCGTCCATTCCATCGAAGGTGCGCACAGTCTGGGACGGCGGCACGAAAAAACGCAAACGTATCTGGATCATCTCGAACACTTTTTTAGGCGCGGCGTCTGTTTAATGACGCTCGCGCATTTTTTTGAGAATGACCTCGCATCGCCCGTGGATTCAATTCCGCATTTACTGCGGGAACTTCTAAATTGGAAACAGGATCTCGATCCGAATAAACGGCTGACAAACATCGGAGTTGCGGTGGTAGAAGCGATGTTGGATATCGGAATGATTGTGGACCTTAGCCACTGCACAGAACCGGAACGCGCGCAGGTTTACGAACTTAACAACCGCCGCGCTAAAAAGAGACCACTTGTCTTTACGCATGTCGGTGCATACTCTCTCTGCCAAAAGGAGATGAATCCCAAACCGGAGGAAATCATTCAAATCCGCGATTGCGGCGGGGTGATCGGAGTGATTTTCGTGAACGACTGGCTGGCAAAGACCACCGACCTGATCGAAGTATTCAAGGATCAGGGAGTGAAAAACATTGTCAATACGATTAAGCACATCGGAACCGCCGCGCAGACTTTCGACTGTGTGGCCATCGGCACGGATTACGACGGCATGACCGATCCGCCGAACGATCTGCCGGATGCATCGTCGCTGCAAAAAATCGTTGCAGCATTGGAAAAGTCCGGTATGAAAGCGGAAGACATCGAAAAAGTTTTCTACCAGAACGTACTGCGCGTTCTGGAACAGGGTTGGAGCAATAATTAGGCGGCAAACGACACGGGGAGTTCCTTATGCTGGTACTGTTAAGTGATCTTCATCTGTGCGACGGAACGTCCGCACACAACGTACATCCGGAAGCTTTTGCGGGCTTGCTGCTGCAGGAAATCCGCAGCAGCGCGCTTTCCAAAAAGGCCGTGGATCTTCACATCGTGTTGTTGGGGGACATTGTGGATCTGGTGCGCACCGATTATTGGGTGCGGCAGCCGAAAGATGATCGCCCGTGGAACGGCAGCTTGGACAAAAACACCGCTATGAATCCGAGTCCGGCAGTGCAAACCGGATACGAGACGGTACTCATGCATAGCCTGGAAACGGAAACCGCCGACGCCCTGCGAACCATGATTCAAGGCTTGACCAATCTGTCTGTGGATAACCGGCCGATCCCGCTGACAGTAACGTACGTGGTGGGCAACCATGATCGCGCCTTTCATAACTACCCGACCCTGCAGCAAACCTTCTCCACTTGGCTGAACATGCCTGTGGCATTCGAACACGCCCTGCATGCCCCGGACTACAACCTGATCGCTCGGCATGGACACGTTTGGGACGACAGCTGCCATTCGTACGATTTGTACACGAAAGTTCTCAAGAAGAAGGAACCGAAGCCCGACCGCCGTGATCCGATGCTGGACAGCATTCAGAACATCGGCGAAGTCGTAACCGCCGAACTGATGAGCGGATTGGTTTGCTACATCGGTCAGGGAGTGGGAGCAAATAACTCGGCGGGGCTGGTGGATCTGGTGAAGGAAGGCAACAACGTCCGTCCCGAAGCGGATGCTCTGTTGTGGGTGGAATGGATGGGACGCAACGTGTTCAACACACAGGATAAAAAACTGGTGATGGACTCGCTGAAAATGGCATTGGACGGTGTGCTCTCTTCGAGTCTGGCAAAATGGTGGGATAAAATCAAGACCGACACGTGGATTACCGGGGATTTAACCGACCGGTTGACGTTGGTTAAAGCCGCCCTGAAGGGAAATTTTGACGACCTGAAAAAGATTTTTCCGCTGCTGGCCGGTGCCTACGAATTCTTTACGGGCGATAAAGACAAGTATGCCGAACATGCCTTGACGGAGATCAGCGAGACCGCCGGTTGCCAGTATGCCGTGTATGGTCATACGCATTTCGCCAAAACCGATTATTTTTCGGGAGAACCTGACGGCAGAGTGAAAATGTACATCAACACGGGAACCTTCCTGCCGCTCATTCAAAAAGCCAGCGTCGGCGGCTACGGCACGGATTATCGCATGACACTGACGTTTTTCTATCGCGGGGACGAAGATACGCGCGACAAACGCGGCAACATGGTTTCGTTGGAATCGTGGCAGGGCCGCAAGCGGAAACAGTACAACACATTTTAAGACATGCCGGATTCCGACCGGAAAAGCCCGCGCGTTGGCGCGGGCTTTCTATTTCTCTTCGTCCTTTATCATCCATACCGGCCAGACGAAATATTGCGGCAATACCTCCACTCGAATCTTGCGTTCGTGCATCTCGCAGAGCCGTACGACTTCATCGCTTACGGCGGAATCCGGAACAATAATCGTCTGCGCTGCATCAAGGTTCAGCGGGCCGCGTACAAGGATTTCCGCCTGCGGATGCGTGGGCACATTTTCCGGTTGATCGCGCCGCACGGCATCCAACACTCGCTCGGCATACATCGCTTGGAAACCGGCCTTCCCTTGCTGCAAATGCTTGCCGAAATCCGCTGCCGCCGAAATCGGGCAGAATTGTGTGTCCGGGTGATCGAGCAAGAGAAGATCCAAGGCGAAGTGAATCCACTCGTGTTTCCAGCCGGTTTTCGAGCGTCGGTAGAGCAGTTCCACGTTGGGAAAAGATAAGGCGCAGTTCAGATAATCAAGGCCGACCGTGAATTTTTCATAGCGGCGGGGATCGTGCAGAAAACGCGAAGCGGAAGAACCGTAAAGAGTGGACAAACTGCGCGGAGTGTGCAGCATGCCGTCGGAAAGAATGGCGGGAAGATTTTTGTAAAGATGGGTGCTGTGTAAAAGCAGTTGTACGCCGCGTCTTCGAGCTTCCCCCTTGACCGTATGTGCGCGGAAAAGCATCACACCACCATCAGCCGTTTATTGCGGGCCAATACTAAAATCGAGAAAATCATACATGCTATTCCGCCGCCGATGACCGTAATCGGCGCGCCGTATCTGGCGGCAACCGCTCCGATCACCATGCTGCCGATAGGCATGATGCCGAGAAAACTCGTGGTGTAAAATCCCAACACTCTGCCGCGCAAATGGTCGGGAGCGAGAGTCTGCAAGAGTGTATTGGTGGAGGCCAGCATAGCGATACTGGAAAGTCCGACCAACGGCATAATGCACATTGAAAGTATGAATGAACGTGAAAAGGCAAAGAGGATCAATCCGATACTGAAGCCGAATGAACCAAAAATAACGATCCTTCCGCGGCGAGCCTTATGCGTGAGCGAAGCCTGCCAGATTCCTCCGGCCAGCGCGCCAATTCCCACCGATCCCATCAAAGCTCCCAATCCACGCACGCCCTTTTCCAGAATTTCGTCGGCAAAAACCGGCATGAGTACCACGTAGGAATATCCGAAAGCGGAAAACACAACGATGTTTAAAATGAGCGTGCGCGGTACGCGAGTGTGCAGAACGTAATGAAACGCTTCGCGCCATTGCGCCACCATCGAAGTTCCCACGTTGAACACGGGCGGCGGCAGATCGCGCATCATCATTAGCGCGATGATCAGAGCGAGAAACGAGAGTGCATTGACCAGAAAGCAACCGCCGACTCCGATGAACGGAATCAGCAATCCGGCAAACGTAGGCCCGATGAGCCGCGTGGCATTGAACGTCGTGGAATTCAATGCAATCGCATTGCCTAAATTTTCTTTGCCTACGACTTCCGTTACGAACGACAGCCGCGCCGGAGTATCTACAGCGGTAAAGAGACCGGTGATAGCCGCAATGATCACCACGTGCTCCACGCGCACAACTTTAGCAAACGTGATAATCGCGAGCGCCAGCGCGCACAGGCCGAGACCGGCTTGCGTGATAATCAGCAAACGGCTTTTAACGGTGCGATCCACCAACACGCCGCCGATGGAGCCTAATATCAGCGATGGAAGCTGCGGCATGGCTCCCACGATACCCAGCCAGAAAGCCGAGCGCGTGAGATCCCAGACCAGCCAGCTCTGAGCAAGGGTCTGCATCCACGATCCGACCAGTGAAACGGTAAAGCCCGTCCAGTAGATGCGGTAGTTGCGATTGGAGAATGCGCGTAATGCGGGAAACATGGGAAGAAAATCAGAAACGAGAAATTGGGAAAAATTAATTATTGATGGTGCCGTAGGGGCACAGCGTACTGTGCCCACAAACCTTTTATCGGGAATCGCACGAAAGGTAAGGACACCCATATTTTGCTTTCCCCCTGCTTTAGCGGGGGGATGCAGGGGGGGTCTGCTTGGAAAGCAGGTTCCTATTCAAAGATAAAACATTCCACTACAAAGGCAATTCACGGCGGGATAACTATGGATAGCGGGGTGCTTTGTGTTGCCTTTCACGAGTAATTTTATTAGGTTAAATGAGAATCAAAAGCGCGTTGCAGTTATCTCGCAAAGCGCGAAAAATCAACGCATTATAAAAATAGGCGAGCCGATCATGCACGACAAGCTGTTTATTCCCGGGCCGTCCGAAGTCCGGCCCGAACTCCTCCAGGTTGTGGCTACCCCTCAAATCGGACACCGCACGCAGAAGTACAAAGACCTGCACGCGGCGCTCATTCCGATGCTGAAGAAGATCCTCTACACCGAACAGGAAGCATTGGTTTTCACGTGTTCGGCCACCGGCGTAATGGAAGGTTCCGTTCGCAATCTGTGCCAGAAGAAAGTTCTGTGCACGGTAAACGGTGCGTTTTCCAAGCGCTGGTTCAAAATCAATGGCTTCAACGGGATTCCCGCCGACAAGATCGAAGTGGAATGGGGCAAGGCTGCAACTGCCGATCAGATTGACGCCAAACTCAAAACCGGCGAATACGACGTGTTCACCATGGTGTTTAACGAGACCTCGACCGGCGTTCGCGCACCGATTGAAGAAATCTCGGCGATGATGAAGAAATATCCGAACGTGATGTTCTGCGTGGATGCCGTTTCCGCCATGGCGGGCGACAAAATCGAGTGCGACAAGCTCGGCCTTGACGTGTGCCTGGCCGGAACGCAGAAGTGCTGGGGCATGCCCACGGGAATTTGCGTGACCATGATTTCCAACAAAGCCATGGAGCGCGCGAAACAGGCGAAGGCTCCGGGCTATTACGTGAACTTCGTGGATGCGAAGGAATACAACGACAAGGCGCAGACGCCGCACACTCCGGCTATTCCCTTGTTCTTCGCTCTGAAGGCTCAGTGCGAACACATTCTGAATGAGGAAGGTTTGGAGAATCGTTGGGCGCGGCACATCGAAATGGCCAAGATCGTGCGCAAGTGGTGCGTGGATCGCGGTTTTACGCTGTTCCCCGAGAAGGGTTTTGAGTCCAACACGCTGACCTGCGCGAACAACACCAAGGGCATTTCCATTGCCGATCTGAACAAAGCGTTGTCGAAGGCGCATCATGCGATCATCTCCAACGGCTACGGAGACTTGAAAGAGAAAACGTTCCGCATCGCGCACATGGGCGATTGCACGGTCGCCGAGATCAAGGAACTGCTCGGCTGGCTGGATGAGATCATCCCCACGCTGCCGAAAGTAGCGTAAGACGGTAATGTGATGTAGGGGCGGGTTCTATTACCCGCCCCTACTTTGCTCTTGCGCCATTGCCGCAAGACCCCCTGACGCGAATCGCACGATAAACGCGCTCTCCAAACCTATTAGAGAAATCACCATGAAGCAAATTTCAATCGCTCTGCTCCTGCTTGTTTGCCTTCAAGTAAGTCTGGCCCAACCCGGTCCCGACACTCTCTGGACGCGCACGTACGGGGGAACCAATGAAGATCGTGCCCGGTCTGTTTATCAGACTGCCGACGGCGGCTATATCGTTGCCGGATGGACCTTTTCTTTTGGTGCGGGCTTTAATGATTTTTACGTGGTGAAGACAAACAGCCAAGGGGGAATCGGCTGGACACGCACTTACGGCGGGAGTGAATATGATGATGCCTTGTCCGTTCAGCAGACTTCGGATGGAGGGTATATCGTAGCGGGGCGGACAAATTCTTTCGGTATGGGAACTCCGAACAGCTATAATTCCTGGCTGGTGAAAACGGACGGCGGCGGCGACACGCTGTGGACGCGCGCTTACGGGGGAATCAACAATGAGGAGGGATGGTCGGTCCAGCAAACGGTCGATGGTAGCTACATTATGGCAGGATGGACCCTTTCTTTCGGAGCGGGCGGTTCGGATTTTTTTGTGGTGAAAACGAACAGTAACGGCGATTCGCTCTGGGTCAAGACTTACGGAGGGAGTGCCGATGAGCATGCCTATTGTGTTCGGCAGACTGCCGACGGAGGCTATGTCGTGGTAGGAACCACTCGATCATTCGGTGTCGGTACTCCAACCTATGATAATATCTGGCTGGTAAGGACAGACAGCAACGGCGACACGCTTTGGACACGCACGTATGGAGGAAGCAGTGGTGAGACAGCCTATTCCGTTCAACAGACATCCGACGGGGGGTATATTATTGCGGGATCCACGTACTCCTTTGGCGCAGGCCAGTGGGACTTCTATCTGGTAAAGACGAATAGCCTGGGTGACATGATGTGGACGCGCACGTACGGCGGGAGCAGTATGGAGTGGGCGTATTCCGTTCAATTGACATCTGACGGAGGCTATGTTGTTGCGGGAAGCACCACTTCGTTCGGTGCAGGCTCGCGTGATTACTATCTGGTAAAGACGAACAGCAACGGCGACACGCTATGGACGCGCACGTATGGCGGAAGTGCCAGTGATGAAGCCTATGCTATACAGCAGACATCCGATGGAGGCTTCATTCTGGCCGGCGAGACAGCCTCCGCTGGTCTTATGGATTTCTATCTCGTGAAAACCGGCTCGGTATCGGCGATGGAGTTGCCGGCCGTTTCGCTTCCGAGAGAATATGCTCTCGTTCAAAACTTCCCCAATCCGTTTAATCCGGTAACCACGATTCGCTACGATGTCAACGTAATGGGACCCGTTTCGCTGAAGGTCTTCGACCTATTGGGGCACGAAGTTGAGACGCTTGTGCAGGGTACTATCCCCGCAGGTTCGTACTCGGTGGCGTGGGATGCCGCGCGTCTGCCGTCGGGGATCTATCTCTGTCACATTAAAGCAGGCGAGTTTGTTCAGACACAAAAGATGATGCTGTTGAAATAGCTGTGCCATTGCCGCTCGGGAGAGCGACAACGGCGAGAATAAAACTCCGCCGAGGCAGATCCCCTGATCTGCCTCGGCAGACGAAACCAAATGATAGAGGATTCGTGACCGATTTCTGCGCGAATCATCCGGATCGTCCGGCGGCGGCGCCCTGCCATCACTGCGGCAAATTGTACTGCCGTGATTGTCTCACGGAAGGCGCGGAGTTTTGTTATTGTCTGGATCCCGCCTGTATGGCGATTGCCCATCGCGAACAGGAATCGAAGCTGGTCACGTGTCCGGTGTGTTCGGCGGTGCTTGAATTGACTCTCGAAGAACGCACGCGGCAGCGGTTTCTGTGTCAGAATTGTGACCGCGTGATCGGCGTGGTCGAGAAGGAAGGCCAGCCCGTGTGGGAGATGCTGGATGCTTTGGAGCCGATTCGCTATTTCGACGTTTCCGCCAATAAACTGATTGTCATGACGTTCGTCACGGGCGGATACTATCTCTTCTATTGGTTCTATCGGCATTGGAAAGAGGTTCAGACACACGGAGCGGATATTAAGCCCTTCTGGCGAGCGGTGTTCGCGCCGTTTTTTTGCCGTGAACTGTTTTCCATTCTCGAGGCGAAAGGACGGGGGCGTCAGATCGAAGTGGGATGGTCAGCGGCACGCGTCACCCTCCTCTGGTGGATCGCCATTATCGTGCATTGGATCTATGCCAATAGGGATGTTTTCGAAACGGGGGAAATCAGTATTAACCTTCCCGCGTGGCCGATCGGACTCTTCGGGCTCCCCGGGCGGTTCTTCCTCGGATTCTTTCTCTTTCTATTCGTGCCCATTCAAAATACTGTCAACGAACTTCACGATAAATTTGCCCCCGATTTGCCCCGCAACACGCGTTTCTCGAACTGGAATATAGCCGCCATTATTTACGGAGTTACAATTGATGTTTTCTGGATCTTCTACGGTTACATATACCCCGCATTTATGAAACCATAGAAAAGCCATGAGGGATTTACGTCGCGGCGGCAGGCGTCTGGTGGCTTGGCCTGCCCCGCCGAAAAGATAGGAATACTGTTTGCACCATATAAAGTATCTTCTGCTCCGGAATCAACCCGGCAGCCCATCTATGCAATTAATAGGCAGGAAAACATCATGAGATTCGCAGTCATCCTCTTATTAGCCTTCTGTATCCAGTTTGCCTCTGCCGACTCGCGTGTTCAGATTATTGACAAGGTAACCGGCGAACCCGTTGTCGGCGCGACGATCACTTCCGGCGATTTCCGGATCACCACCGATGCCGAAGGCTGCGCGGTTTTGCCCGAGAGCAGCGGCGAGTTTGTTCTGGAGCATCCCGGCTATCATAAATACGCTTTCTCTACGGCCGGATTTCGAGAGGTTCTCGCTACGATTCGCAGTTCGGAGCCGGTGAGAGCTAAGATTTTTATTTCACCGCGCATCTATACGACCGACGAATACACGGTCACGACGACTCGCTTCCATACCTTACGCGAAGATCTGCCGCAAGCCATCACCGATATTTCTCCCAAAACGCTCGCCTTCCACAATCCGCAGACTTCCGCCGATGCGCTCGGCTCCACCGGACAAGTGTTCGTGCAGAAGAGTCAGCTTGGCGGCGGTTCTCCCATGCTGCGCGGTTTCGCCGCCAACAGCGTGCTCATGGTGGTGGACGGCGTGCGCATGAACAACGCGATTTTCCGCAGCGGAAATTTGCAGAACATCATTCAGATTGATCCGAGTTCGCTCGAGCGAACCTCCATTTTTTTCGGTCCCGGTTCCGTGCAGTTCGGAAGCGATGCCTTGGGCGGCGTGATGAATTTTAAAACGTTCGATCCCGTGCCCGCGCGCGGTGATAAGCTTTCCGTTTCCGGTTCCGCCTTTGCACGCACGGCTTCGGCGAACTTCGAGAAAACGTCCCATGCGAATGTCTCGCTGAATCGCGGAAGAGTGGCCTCGTACACGTCGCTTACCTACAGCGATTTCGACGACCTGCGCACCGGTTCCGTGCGCAGCGACGAC
>RPQS01000131.1 GCA_003818605.1 Candidatus Zhuqueibacterota bacterium
ACGGATGCGGAAGGCCGCTTGGTTTTAGCCGATGCCCTCGCGTACACGGTCGCGAAATATAAACCGTCCGCGATTATTGATCTGGCCACGCTCACCGGAGCGGCCGTGGTTGCCTTAGGATATTATGCGGACGCGGTTTTTTCCAACAGCGAACGGTTGAAACGTGAAGTAATGGACGCCGCCGAACGCGCGGGTGAACGCGTGTGGCACATGCCGCTCTTCGAAGAATACACTGAAGAAGTGAAAGGTGAAGTTGCCGAACTGCGCAACAGCGTCGGCCATCGCTGGGGCGGAGCCTGCACGGCGGCCGCATTTTTAAAAGAATTTGTCAGCGGCACTCCGTGGGTGCACGTTGACATTGCGCCGTCATCTTATCCCGCGGTAGCTTCCCCGATTCAGCCGAAGAATGCCGTTGCCGGTTCGGGCGTGCGCACACTGCTCGAATTGCTCAAAGGCAAATAAAAATTTGCCGAGAACGCCCGAGGGGTAGGGACACCCCTCGCGGCGACAAAAACGCTAACACCGCAAGATGCGCCGAGCCGGGGCTCCTGACCCGGCCGGAATCCTTCAACTTCCATCTCAAGGAGAACGAACATGCCAGCCACCAACAAGAAGCCTGAGAAGAAAAAACCGGCGAAGAAAAAACCCAAAAAGACGGAAAAAGATACGAAGAAGGGTTCCGGTAAGTGATGATTTCATTTGCTGCGAGGGGTGAATCCACACCCCTCGCGGCGATCCCGGCAATCGTAGCGACACAGCTTGCTGTGTCTTCCGCCGAGGAGGGTCGCTGACCCTGCCGGAATAATCTCTTGACATTTGTTCAAATATTTCGTATATTATAAACGTCACGCCTGATATTTGCGTATAAATAGACCCACATATTCTCTTATTCAGCTTTTAAGTGACATTCTGTTTCTTCCGCTTACATTGCAATTCAAACAGTCCCGTAAGCAAATAGAGCCTTTGAGGTTCTTGCAAACGTGATATCTGGATCGTGGAAAGCGCGCGAATCGTGAACGAACGCACATTTAAATTGCGGGTGCAGAGCGTTGCTTCCGCAAGTTATTTATTTCCTCGCGCGCGCAGGGTTAGTACATACTATTCGGGGAGAGTGGAAGAATGGGGAAGAGAGAAGAGTTATATAAACATTCTTCCGGAAGAAATATTTATAAACTCTTCCCTTTTTCTTCTCTTCCTTCTTCCATTTAGAGGAAGATCCCCCCTAACCCCCCATAACAAAGAAGATAATAACTCGCTGCGCGGGGTGTCCTTACCCCGCGCACTGCGACACGATCTTTCCGCCGAGCAGGGTTGCTGACCCTGTCCGCCTTTGGCGAGATCTCGCTTCGCGGACCGGAATCTTCCCACCGCGCAAGCGGTCATCCTGAACGCAGCGAATGGTCACTGAAAGTTAACTCTTTCGTCGAGGCAGGCGCCTCGCCTGCCCGAAATTCAAGAGATCAAACGTAAATGATCGCCGTTGTGACTCTCCTGAGTCGCAATGGCGTCATTGTCCGTTGCTCGCCGAGGCAGATCCCCTGATCTGCCCGGAATCGAATAAAGTAGGCCGCTTGCGTGATACAGTAATAAATCAAACGCTGGGTGGATACCATGAAAATTCCCATTTCGGATTCTGAAATCCTGTTTAACGATGATATTTTGCAAGCGATCAAAGACATTCTTCGTGAATCCAAGCCCGGAGAAACAGTATATCTTGTCACACCGTACATCCGGCTTGACACCAGGATTAAAGAAGCTATTGAAGAGGCGGTTGATGTCAATAAGGCTGAAATCGTGGTTTTAATGCGAGCGGATGCCGATCACTCGATTGACGATGTTCATTGGTTGTTGAAAAAGAGAGTGATTTTGCGCAAGGTGGATAAACTGCACGCCAAGGTGTATGTTTCGCCTTCAGTCGCACTTATTGCAAGTATGAATCTTCACACATTCTCGGGTAGCGAGAGCAAAGAAACCGGTGTTAGGTTCAAAGATCCAACAGCAATTGGAAGTCTTCGAACACAGATAGAAAAGTGGAAAAGTAATTCAACAGATGTCGATATAATGCAATTGGGAATTAAACCAACGACCCCGCCTAAAGCACCAATTGCTAAGAGTCCAACAGCCACTCCGATATCAGCGACGAAAGCATCTACTTCACCTAAGGGTTTCTGTATTCGCTGCGGCAAGTCGAAGACGTATAATACGGAATATCCGCTATGCGACGATTGTTTCCCGAAGTGGGCTCAATACAAGAATGATAATTATAAAGAAAAACATTGTCATAGATGTGGCAAATTGAGCGAAGTAACGAAGATGCATCCACTCTGTACAACCTGCTTTAAAGAAACTGCTTAGACTAAACATGCCTTCCATCGAACGCGAAACACTTCCTGTTGATGTCTTGATCGTGGGCGCGGGGCCGGCAGGGCTGGCCTGCGCGTATCATGTTAAACAACTCTTGGCGCGAAAAGCCGCCGAGAGCCAGAAGCTGCCCGAAGTCGAGATCATGGTGCTGGAGAAGGGCCGCGAAATCGGCGCGCATTCTCTGTCCGGAGCGGTGATGGATCCGCGCGGCATCGCGGAACTCATTCCCGATTTTTTGGAACGCGGCTTTCCCGTGGAACGCTACTGCGAAAACGACGCCGTTTTCCGGCTTACAAAAACGGGAAAATTCAAGCTCCCGTGGACTCCTCCGCCGCTGCAGAATCACGGGTATCCGATTGTCTCTTTGAATCGCGTGGTAAAATGGCTCGGAGAACAGGTGGAAGAAGCGGGCATCATCGTCGCGGCGGAAATGCCGGGACAGGAACTGCTCATTGAAGACCATCGTGTGACGGGTGTAGTCACGGGCGATAAAGGTCTCAATAAAAACGGCGAGCGCAAATCCAACTTCGAGCCGGGCGCGATTATCGAAGCGAAAGTGACCGTGCTGGCCGAAGGCACGCGCGGTTCGCTCACGAAGCAGGCGGTAGAAACGCTGAAGCTCGGCAATCACAATTCGCAGACGTATGTTTTAGGCGTGAAGGAAGTGTGGGAATTGCCGAAGCCCATCGCGGAAAACGGAACCGTGTTTCACTCGATGGGATATCCGCTCGGCAATCTTTTCGGCGGAAGCTGGATCTACACGATGCGCGAGAATCTGCTCTCGCTCGGCTTGGTAACTGATCTCAGCTACGAAAATCCGTACACCGATCCGCACGACAATTTTCAGAAGTTCAAAGCGCATCCGTGGGTGGCTTCGCTGCTCGAAGGCGGCAAGATGGTCGGCTACGGCGCGAAAACCATTCCGGAAGGCGGATGGTATGCAATCCCGCGCGGCTATCATCACGGACTTTTGATCATCGGCGATGCCGGAGGATTTCTAAATTCGCAGCGGCTGAAGGGCATTCACCTTGCGATCAAGTCCGGCATGCTGGCGGCGGAAACGATTGTCGAAGGAATCGTGCGCGGCGATTTTTCACGGGATACGATGTGTTCGCTGCAAACGCGCGTGGAAGCGAGCTGGATTCAAAAGGAACTCTGGCCCGTCCGCAACTTCCATCAGTCGTTCGAGAAGGGCGTGCGCGTCGGCATGATTCACGCGGCGGCGCAGTTTATTTCAAAGGGGCGCGGATTTAAAGCGCAAATGCCGAGCCGCGAAAACCACGAGCACATGCGGCACGTACGCGAACTGGGGTTGCCGGATCGAGATGAGGTTTTACAGAAGCGCGCGGGCGAATACGACGGTAAGCTCACGTTCGACAAACTCACGGACGTATACAACAGCCGCACGATGCACGAGGAAGATCAGCCCGTGCATCTGCACGTGTCCGATCCGGAAATCTGCCGTACGCGCTGCCGCGAAGAGTTCGGCAATCCCTGCCAGTTTTTCTGCCCGGCGGGAGTGTACGAAATGGTTCCCGACGAGGAGCGCGGCGGCGTGAAGCTGCAAATCAATTTTTCCAACTGTGTGCACTGCAAGACCTGCGACATCATGGATCCGTATAAAATCATCACGTGGGTTCCGCCCGAGGGCGGCGGCGGCCCGGTCTACACGGATTTGTGAGAGAGTCGCGTGATTGATCTTCATAATCATGTTTTGCCCGGAGTGGATGACGGCGCGTACGATCTGGAAATGGCGCTGCGCATGCTGGACATCGCCGCCGGACAGGGGATCACGCACGTGGCCTGCACGCCGCACGGTCACGACCGCATGAACGAAGAGACCGACCGGCTGTATCAGTCGGTCTTTCTTGAACTGCAGAAGGCGGTTGAAGAACTCGGCATCCCCGTGCAGCTTGCATTGGGAACAGAGATTATGCTGGGTGTGGAACTCTTGCGCGTGCTCCATTTGCCGTGCGCAACCTATCACGGCGCGGGAAAATATTTTTTGCTGGAGTTTCCGATCGAAACTCCGTTTGAGATTATTCTGAATGTGACGACAACCGCGCACCGCGCCAACAGACGACCTGTGCTGGCTCACTTCGAACGCTTTGCCCGCGCTATGCGCACGAAGGAATATGTGAAAAAAATCCGCGAGGCGGGAGCAGTCATATCTCTCGATGCGGGTTCGCTGGTGGGACAATTCGGAGCGGTGATAGAAAAGCGCGCGCGTCAGCTTTTGGAATGGGACGTGGTGGATCTTTTGGCGAGCGACGCGCACAATGATGCCGTGCACGGATTCCGTTTGAAGGAAGGCTACGACGCGGCGGTGAAAATCTTGGGTGAAGAGAAAGCGTTGAAGCTGGTGAACGATCATCCGCGCCGCGTGTGGGAAGGGCTGCCGTGGACGACCTGAGCGAAGAAAAGGATGAAGGATAAAGGATAAAGGATGAAAAAGTAACGATTGTTATATTTGCGTAGGGACACGGCCTGCCGTGTCCGATGACCGATGGGAATGAGCGAAAGATTCCGGCCGGGTCGGGAGCCTCGGCTCGGCGAAACAAGAAAAGACAACATGAAAATCGGCGAGTACAATATAACGTTTTTTGATGCGGGGGAATTCCGGCTGGATGGCGGCTCGCTGTTCGGGCCGGTGCCTCGCGTGGTTTGGAACCGCGGAAACATCGCGGATGAAAACAATCGCGTGGCCATGCCGCTGCGCTGCCTGCTGATCGAAGGTCACGGCCGCAAAATTTTGGTGGACACGGGCGTAGGCCACAAGGGAAGCGAAAGCTATAACGAAATGTACGGGATCAGTTTCGCGCGCGGAACGCTCGACGGCTTTCTCGAGATGCAAAATCTGAAGCGTGACGATATTACGGATATTATTTTTACGCATCTGCATTTCGATCACGTCGGTGGAGCTACGCATCTGGTGGCGGGGCAGCCGTGGCCGACATTTCATAAAGCACGGCACATCGTGCAGAAAAAGCAGCTCGATCACTCCCTGAAACCGACGGAACGCGACCGCGGAAGTTTTGCCGCGCATGATATCCAACCGCTGGTTTCGGAAAATTTGTTCGTGTGTTTGGATGGCGATACGGAATTTCTGCCCGGACTTTGGATTCTCGAAGCCAACGGCCACACTCCGGGTTTGCAGATGATCAAGATCACGGACGGCAAACAAACGCTGTGGTATTCCGCCGATCTGCTGCCGACGGTCATGCATATTTCGCTGCCGTATATCACGGCTTACGACTACGATCCCATTACCACATTGAAAGAGAAGAAGAATTTTTTACAGCAGGCTCTGGACGGGAACTGGATCGTGGCTATGCCGCATGACTGGAATATTTCCGCGATGTACTTGAAACAGAATGAACGCGGGCAGATTGTGAAGGGGGAAGAAGTGGACGTGTAGGAAAGGATGAATGATGAGGGATGAAAAGCGGAAAGCTGAAATCTGAAAGCGGAAACGAATTATGCCGACACGATCACGCGAGTTTATAGAAAGGCTTAGAGGGGAAGTCCTCGTGGCCGATGGGGCCATGGGTACGGCTCTCTATGCGCGCGGCTTTTCGTACCGATCCTGTTTTGAGGAGCTGAACGAGGCACATCCCGAAGTCGTGGAGGCACTGCACCGGGAATACATAGCGGCGGGTGCGCAGGTTATCGAGACCAATTCCTTTGGGGCGAATCCGTACCGTTTGGCGGAACACGGTTTTGAGAGTCGGGTGCGGGAAATCAATCGCGCCGCCGCGCGCATAGCGCGGCGCGCAGCCGGAGACGCGGTGTTCGTGGCAGGATCCGTCGGCCCGCTCAATCGCATGCTGGAACCGATTGGCACGCTCACGCTTTCCGAAGCGCGCGCCGCTTTTCGAATTCAGGTGACCGGACTTCTCGAAGGCGGAGTGGATCTGTTCATCGTGGAAACGATGTCGAGTCTGGCGGAAATCTGCGAAGCGTTGACGGCGATCCGCGAATTGTGCGATCTGCCGATTGTGGCCTCGATGACGTTTACTGAAGAAGGCAAGACTTTAGTGGGGGATAAGCCGGGGGAAGTGAAGCGCGTGCTCTTGGATGCGGGAGCGAACGTGGTGGGAGCGAATTGCTCCGTCGGCCCGCAGCCGATGCTTGACGTGATTGAACGCATGGGCGGCGATGTGCTATTAGCCGCACAGCCCAACGCCGGTTTGCCGCGCTTGGTGGGTGGGAGATACGTATATCTTACGTCGCCGCAATATTTCGCGGATTATGCGTTGAAGTTCGCGGAAGCGGGAGTGTGTTTAGTGGGAGGCTGCTGCGGAACGACGCCGGATCACATCCGGGCTATCGCGAAAGCGGTGAAAGGACAGAAGCCGAACGTTGCGCGGGAAATCGTCATAAGCGATCTCGAAGTGGAAGTTCCCGTGGAAACCACGGCGGGGGGAGTTGCGGCAAGCGATTTCCGCGCGGACTTGGGCAAACGCTTTTTGATTTCGGTGGAGATCGATCCGCCGCGTTCGATTAATCCCGAACCGTTCATCCGCCACGCGCAGATGCTCAAAGCCAATGGCGTGGATCTGATCAACGTGGCCGATTCACCGCTCGCGAGGTCGCGGCTGAGCGCGCTGGCGATGTCGCATTTGATCCGCCGCGAAGCGGGCATGGAAGTGATTCTGCATTTGTCCTGCCGCGACCGCAACGCACTGGCTTTACAATCTGAACTTTTGGGTGCGCACGCGCTGGGGGTAACGAGTGTTTTAGCCGTGACGGGAGATCCGCCCGCGGTGGGAGATTATCCGTTTGCCAAGGCGGTGTTTGAACTCGATTCCATCAGCCTGTGCAGGCTGGTATCGCAGCTCAATTTGGGCAAGGATCTTACGGGTCGCAATATGGAAGAGCCGACGCGATTTTTGCTTGGTGTGGGAGTGAATCCGACGGCCACGGACCGTGTATTAGAGTTCGAGAGATTCCATAAAAAAATTGACGCGGGTGCGCAGTTCGCGTTTACGCAGCCGCTGTTTGATCGGGATACGCTCGACAAATTCCTGAACGATGTGGCCTCTTTCTGCACGATTCCAATCTTTGTGGGGATCATGCCGCTGCGTTCGGCTAAGCATGCAGAATTCATTCACAATGAGATTCCCGACATGTTTGTGCCGGAAGATATCCGCGAAAGAATGCGCAATTCGGGAACGGAAGGGGCGAAGGTGGGAGTGGAGATCGCGCAAAAGTTTTTACTGGATGTAAAACCGATTGTGCAGGGAGCATACCTCATGCCGCCGTTCAATAAATTCGAAATGGCGGTAGAGGTGATAAGGGTCCTTGAAGAAAGGATGAAGGATAAAGGATGAAGGATGAAAAGAAGACCGAATTCCGCCGAGCCGGGTTAAGGTCTTCCGCAACCCGGCCGGAATCTGCTATGCATATGCGGCGATGCCGGTCAGGTCTTGACCGATGATCAGCGTGTGAATGTCGAACGTGCCTTCGTAAGTGATGACGGATTCGAGATTATTCATGTGGCGGAAGGTGTGATACTCGTTCGAAATGCCGTTCGCACCTAAAATATCGCGGCCCGTACGGGCGATGTCCAAAGCCGCAGCAACATTATTCCGTTTAGCCATGGAAACATGCTGCGGTCTGAGTTTTCCTTCAGCCTTTAATTGGCCGAGACGATAGGCGAGCAATTGCCCTTTCGTGATTTCGGTGGCCATTTCCGCGAGCTTGCTCTGGACGAGTTGAAAACTTGCAATGGGTTTGTCGAATTGAATGCGGGTTTTAGCATAATTCAGTACTTCGTCAAAAACAGCGCAAGCTGCGCCCATCACACCCCACGCGATTCCATAGCGGGCTTGCGATAGACAAGCGAGCGCGGTTTTCAAACCAATGGCTCCGGGCAGCAGGTTTTCTTTGGGAATTTCGACATCTTCCAAAATGAGATCGGACGTCACGCTGGCGCGGAGTGAAAACTTGTTTTTGATTTCGGGAGCGGAGAAACCCGCGCGATCTGTTTCCACGATAAAGCCGCAGATTTCACCGTCGAGTTTAGCCCAGACAATCGCGACATCGGAAATCGTGCCGTTGGTGATCCACGCTTTTGCGCCTGAGAGCACGTAATGCGAACCGCGATCTGCAGCGCGCGTGATTAGCCCCGCCGGATTCGAACCGAAGTCGGGTTCAGTCAGACCGAAGCAGCCGATTTTTTCTCCCTGAGCCAGACGCGGCAGCCAATAATCCTTTTGGGCGTCGCTTCCCAAAGTAAAAATCGGATACATGACCAAACTGGTCTGTACGGAAACGAAAGAGCGCAAGCCGGAATCGCCGCGTTCGAGTTCCTGCGCAATCAAACCGAAAGCAATCGGTCCGAGACCGGCACAGCCGTATTTTTCCGGATAGGGCGCGCCGAGTAAACCAAGCGCCGCCATGTCGGGCACCAATTCCGCCGGAAAACGCGCCTCGCGGTTGCACGATTCAATTAACGGCATGACGCGATCCGAAACGAAATCGCACACCGTATCCTGAACCATTCGCTCCTCCTCGGTCAAAAGGCCGCGGAGATCGTAATAATCCAATTGCCGATAAGCCATAGGAGATCCTCCCATCGTAAAGATGTCTCAAGATAAGCAAAGCAGCGATAATCTGCAACCGTCCTCTTCAGCATGGATCCCGTTTTCCGATCAAGACTGGGTGCGGGGAGGAATCTCGCTCAAGGCGGACGGGCCGATGTCCTGGTCCGGTCACCCGGCGGAAACGATTGTGGCCAACCGCCGCAATTACTTCGCGAAAATGGGACTGGACGGCAACAACGCGGTAGCCGCGGATCAGACTCACGGTACGCGCGCGTACATCGTCAAGAAAGCCGATGCCGGCAAGGGAATATGGGAACCGTCCACACGGCTCAGCGGCACGGATGCGATGATGACGAACGAATCCGGCATGATTCTCACGACCCTGCACGCAGACTGCGCACCGATTTATTATGCCGATCCCGACCACAAGGTGATTGCCTTGGTGCACGCGGGCTGGCGGGGAATTCTGTCGGGAATCGCGGGACAAATTTTAGAACGCATGACAGAGGAGTTCGGTTCCGATCCGGGACACGTGCTTGCGGCGGTCGGCCCGATGGTCTCAGCCTCGGCTTATGAGGCGGATTTCGATTTGATTCGCCGCTTCATCGCCGCGTACGGCCCGGAAGTATTTTTCCAGAAGAGCGGCCACTCCTATCTTGATTTGTTTGCGGCGATCATGGCGGATTTGGTGCAGAATGGGTTCGACAAGGCTTTGCGTCCCGAACGCCCGCCTTGCACGTCGTTGAATCCGGAGTATTCTTCATATCGTCGCGATGGATCGCCGCCCGCGTCCATGATGGCGTGGTTGACGATCGAGTGAAAAGCTGAAAACTGAAAGCGGAAAGCGGACGGAAGAGACCCCCCTTTCGTCCCTTCGTAAACGGGGGGGAGAGAAGAGTGAATACACACTGTCTCGAATTTTTAGATGAACGATACGATGCGCTGTTGATTGCCAACGGCACGCCGCCGCGAAGAGCTCTAATGCGACTTTTAATGAAGAGAGCCGAACGGCTCATTGCTCTCGACGGCGGAGTAAATGCGCTGCATCGGTTGAAAATTGTTCCTGCGCATGTAGTGGGTGATCTGGATTCCACGAATGAATCCGCGCTGAGATGGGCGAAAGCGAGCGGCGCGCGGATTCATCCCCGGCCTTCCGCAAATGAACCGGATATTGCCAAAGGATTGGACCTGTGCAGGTCGCTGCGTTTACGACATATTA
>RPQS01000132.1 GCA_003818605.1 Candidatus Zhuqueibacterota bacterium
AATTTGGATTCAGGTACATATAAAAGATAAGGCGGGAAAGACGGGTTGTCAAGAGAAATTGAATATTTGTTCAAACAGAAAAGCGACAAGAATTTGAGTGAGAATGGCATTGGAGATAGGAGGGGGAGAAACGATGAACGAGGAATGATGAATGATGAACGGCGGAAAGAAGACCCCCTTTTCATCCCCTCCGCGAAGCGGACGGACCGTAAACGGAGGGAAATTAGAGATCCTTTACTTCGCTCAGGATGACCGAAGACGGTCAGATTCCGGGCAGATCGGGGGATCTGCCTCGGCGCACCTTGCGGTGGTTGCGCGCCGTGGCGGGTGTGTCACCCGCCCGGCGGAAAGAATGATCGGGCGGCCACATGGGTCCGCCCCTACCGTATTAAAACGATTTTTTGTGTTCGCGTGGTTGTTCCCGCTTCCATCCGGCAGAAATACACACCTGATGACAACGCGCTGCCATCAAACCTCACGCGATGCTCCCCTGCCGTTTTCATTTCATTCAGCAACAGGGACACTTCGCGGCCCAAGACATCGTAGAGACGAAGAGATACTCGCTGTGTCACAGGCAGCGTGAATTCGATTTGTGTTGTGCTGTTGAAAGGATTGGGATAGGCGGATAATAAATAGATGCTGTGGGGATGCGGTGTATAACCTGCGGACATTTCCGGCGCAAGCTTCGCTAACCAGGCTGCATCATGGAATTGATCCAGCCGTTTATATCCGGCTAAGGCATATCCTCCGTCGGTCGTTCTTATGATATCGCGCAAGCCGCATCCTTCCGGCCCGGTAAAAATAAGGCTCCACAGGCTGTCGCCGTTGCTGTCCGTTCGTACAATCCACACGGTAAAAGCTATGCCGAGATCGTCATAGGAACCGCCTAAAAGATATCCGCCATCGGATGTTTGCACAACACAATAAGCTATCCCTCTTCCCTGAGGCGTACTGTAGTTCCGAATCCATTCCTGTTCGCCCGAAGCGGCCGCCTTTGCAAGTTGAAATTTGCCGCCATTTATGTTGGTAGGATCCCCGCATCCAGCCAGGACATAACCGCCATCCGTCGTTTGCGTCATTTCTACGCAATTATCCGGCAATGGATCTCCATACGTCCGCGACCAGAGACAGTCGCCTTCGGCGTCCGTCTTGATCAGCCAAAAGTCATTCCAACCGGCTCCATAGGAATATGTCGTTCCGCCAATCGCATAGCCGCCGTCTGAAGTCTGCACCACGCTCTGTCCCCAATCGTCGCCATCGGCTCCGCCATAAGCCCGGCTCCACTGGCAATTACCGTCGGCATCCGTCTTCACCAGCCAGGCATCTTCACCCCCCGCACCGAATGTCGTCGTTACACCGGCGAAAACGTAGCCGCCGTCGAAGGTCGGTTGAAGGCTAATGCAAACATCAGCGCCGCTCCCGCCATACGTCCGACTCCAAACACTGTCCCCGTTCGCATCCGTCTTCAATAACCATGTGTCCCATAAACCCGAACTGTAAGAACTTGTTGATCCTAAAAGCAGGTAGCCCCCATCCGCCGTTTGGAGTACTTCATTGCAGTCCTCTAAGTTTTCACCACCAAAGGTCTTACTCCACAAACAATCCCCTTGCGTATCCGTTTTCAACAACCAAAAATCAGTCGTTCCCGAATCATGCCAAAATATCCCCCCGCCCAATATATAGCCACCATTAGTGCATTCCATAACTGAGCTAGCCACATTGTCATCGATTCTGTCATATATCCGCTCCCATTCCACAACCGGCGGCTGCGGCTGAGCTATTGCACAAACCACATGGAACGTAATGGCCGCAGCGATGGCGGCAAGCTTCATCATTCTCATTCTCAATCCTTTTTGTCCGTCCATTAACAAAAAACCTCGCCGCCAAAAGACGGTAAGGTCAAGATACTATTTCGATTTAATGGCTTGTTTGTTCCGCGCTACTGAATGATTTCGCCGCCGAATCATCCCGCCTCCCGATCTGTTGGTTGGGATTCATTATAAGGGAAGCCGGGGGGAAAGTCAAGCAGAAAGGATGAAGGATGAGGGATAAAGGATGAATTAAGCCCCCTTCGTCCCCCTACGAAAGCAGGGGAAAGAGAAAGAAGGCGGCCAGAGGCTGCCGCCAGTTTCAAGAGAAGATTCCGGGCAGATCGGGGGATCGGCCTCGGCGCACCTTGCAGCGGTCAGGCGACCGCCGCCCAGTACTACGCTTTTTCCGGCGGGATCACAGATCCCGCGCGGCGGAAAAAAGACGACGGCCAGAGGCCGCCGCCAGTATTAAGAGAAGATTCCGACCGGGTTGAGATCAACACCCAGGAGGGTGTTGGCTAATGCCCGGTGATTAAGAGACACAGCAAGCTGTGTCACTACGATGCGGGTTGATCTCGGCCCACATCGTTTGTCATTCATCGTTCCTCGTTTATCGTTTGAAGCCCCCTTTTCATCCCCCCGTCCGCGAAGCGAGATCTGCGATGAACGGAGGGAAAAGAGATAATGCACCCCCCTTCGATTCCCCCCTTTTGCAAAGGGGGGAAGGTTGATTGCGGGCACACGGCGACGCATGCCTCGGCGGATACAAAAAAGCCGCGCAGCGGGACCCTGCGCGGCTTGCTTTTTCCGCCAAATACTCTCTACCGTTTTCCGTACAAATCCGCCGAAGGTTCACGCAATCTCACAACGGGGGCATGGTCTCCTTTGGCACTCACTTCCAATTGATACCCGTGACCTAAAGGACAAACGGTTTTCTCATTCAACGGCCCGAAGCGAATGGGGGGATCGCTCCATCCCCTACCCATGGCAAAGGCCACCGCTACCGAGGGTTTGACTTCCGTTCCCGGACAGCCGATTTTCGAAGAAGAAACCAAGAAGGAATCTCCGGACGCCGCCGACCGCAGGACCACCTTTGTTTCCCACGGAATACTCAGTCCGTCGAAAAACATTTCCGGACTAAAAACCTGTACGGAGACCGGAGCCAAATCAATTTGCGGATTGGCATTCGAAAGAAACTGCTGCCGCGACAGCGGGTTCTGTAAATCAATCACTACTCTCTGTCCGGGCGTGGCGACTTGTTTGGTCGAGTCGTTTTGACCGTGATAGTGATTGACCTGAACCAAATTGAAATTGATCGTCGGAGTCGGCTGCGCGCAAACAGAAAAGACCAAACCGACGACGGCAAGGATTAAGGCTGCGATCTTCATGCTAACATCCATGATTTTGTACCTGTAGACATGATGCAACCTCTATGCCGCGAGAATATCATACGTTGAATCAGGCTTTTCCGACAGTTAGCAAGGAAATGAAATTTTATATTCGCAAAGTGCACGAAAGACCCTGCACGACCCAGCACACAGGAACCGGCCAAGGCACTATCCGCTGCGATCCAAGTTGCCGCCCAACGGCGAGTCGGAATCGCTGTCCTCTTTCGGTTCGGACGGTTCCGATTCCCGCGGAGCTTCCGATTCCATACGGCTGAAATCCGTGGTGCGATCCGCTCCGAGAAATCCCCGCAGATCCTCGCCCTCCAACACTTCCACTTCAAGCAATTTGGCGGCCATGCGATTCAGGAGATCGGAATTTTCGTTAAGAATTTTCTTCGCCTGCACATAGCATTCATCCACGATGCGCTTGATCTCCGCATCAATCGTTTCCGCCGTTTTCTCGCCGTAAACATCCTCCTGCATCGGGAACGGGTTTTCCCGCGTGGGCTGCGAGCGGCGGCGGTAAACCAGAACACCCAGCTTATCCGACATGCCGTAATCCATGACCATAGCGCGGGCCATTCCGGTGACCTGCATGAGATCGTTGTACGCGCCGGACGTCACTTCGCCGTAGATGATTTCTTCCGCAGCCCGCCCTCCCAAAGCGGCGGTGATCCGCTCTACAATCTCATTCTTCGTGATTAAATACTGATCATCCGTCGGCAAATAGAGCGTGTGGCCGAGCGTGGACATGCCGCGGGGGATGATGGACACGCGATGAATGGGATCCACGTGCGGCAGCATCGCACCCACAATGGCATGGCCGCACTCATGATAGGCTATTTTTTCCTTGATCTTCGGCTTCAGAACGCGGCTGCGCCTTTCGATACCGGTCATTTCGCGGTCCACGGCTTCTTCCAGATCATCCATGCCGATTTCCTTGCGGCCGCGCCGCGCCGCCAAGAGCGCCGCTTCGTTCAAGGCATTGGCCAGATCCGCTCCGACAAATCCGGGCGTTCGGGCCGCAATGACGCGTAAATTGACTTCCGGCCCGATCTTCTTGCCGCGTATGTGAACCTTGAGAATGGACTCGCGGCCATTGATGTCCGGCGGATCCACAACGACTTGACGATCAAAACGTCCGGGACGCAGCAAGGCTATATCCAGAATTTCAGGCCGGTTCGTGGCCGCCATGATAATGACGCCTTTGGTGCTCTCGAAGCCGTCCATTTCCACGAGCAGCGCATTCAAGGTCTGCTCGCGTTCATCATGTCCGCCCCACGGATTCGCGCCGCGCGCCTTGCCTAAGGCATCCAGCTCATCAATGAACACGATGCAGGGAGCTTTTTGCTGCGCCTGCTGAAAGAGGTCGCGCACGCGGGCGGCGCCCACGCCGACGAACATCTCCACGAAATCGGAACCGGAAATGGAAAAGAAAGGAACCTTCGCTTCACCGGCCACCGCTTTCGCTAAAAGCGTTTTGCCCGTTCCGGGAGGTCCCACCAGCAGAACGCCCTTGGGAATGTTTGCACCGAGGGAGCGGAACTTGGCCGGCGTCTGAAGAAACTCCACAACCTCTTTAAGCTCCTCCACGGCTTCGTCTATTCCGGCGACATCTTTAAAGGAGACTTTTATACCGCTCTCCATGTAGACTTTCGCGCGCGACTTGCCGAAAGACATGACACCGCCCGCGCCGCCGCCCCCGCCCATCCGCTTGAGCAGAAAACTCCACACGATAAAAATCAGCGCGAAGGGCACAACATAGGCGAAAAGAAATCCCTGCCACCAGTTGGTTTCCTTGCGTCCTTCGAACTGGATGTTTTTTTCCTGAAGCTGCTTCACCAGATCCGAGTCTTCAACGCGAATAGTTTCAAACTCGCGCGTGCGGGACGTTCCGGCGGAATCGAAACGCGCCTCGCCGGTTATCTTATCGGTGGTCACAATTAGTTTGCTCACCCGTCCGTCCGTGATCATCTGCTTGAACTGCGAATACGGAACGACGAGATTGCGCTTACCGCTCATAAACGTTTGCACGGCAAACAGCACGAGCAGAACGGCGACCAGATACCAAATAGAGAAATTAAACCGCCGTCCGCCCGTGGGCAGCTGCGGCTTTCTCTTGGATGAATTGGGATTTTGATTTTGTGCCACGCTCAGTAATCCACTCCACGCTGGGCCAGAATACCTTTGCGAAAGGCGTGCTTCACCTCGCGCATTTCCGTCACCGTGTCCGCGCGTTCAATCACTTCCTGCGGCGCGCCGCGACCGGTAAGAATGAGGGTGGTGTGCGCGGGGCGCACATCCATAATATCGAGAATGTCCTTCGTCGAAATCAGTCCGAGGGTCACCGCGATGAAGATTTCATCCAGCAGAACCAGACGATAATCACCGGACATCAGCTTGTTGCGGGCGAATACCAAAGCTTCTTGCGCCGCTTTCTCGTGTTCTTCACGGGGCAAATTGTCGTCCACGATACCGACGAAGCCTTTGCCCATGCGATGAAACTCCACTTCCGGTTCGAGACGGCGGATGGATTTCAATTCGCCGTACATCCAACTGCCTTTGATGAATTGCACGATCAAGCAGCGGTGTCCGTAACCCACGGCGCGCAATATCGTTCCCAAGGCGGCGGTGGTTTTACCTTTGCCGTCGCCCGTGTTTACTAAAACGAGTCCGCGCGGGGATTCGTCTGTTGAATTGGGAGCTTTATTTTCCGTGTTCGTCACAGGATGACTCAATACGCCTTGGCTATCACGACACGGCGATTGGATTCGCGGCCGGTCAGGATGCACTTGCCTTTTTCCGCCGGTGCGTTTTCAGGAATGACGCGCACGGTGGCTTTCGTCTCTTCCTGCAAGCGTTTTTCGTCTTCCGTCGTTCCCGCCCAATGCGCCAGCGCGAAGCCGCCGTCCGCCGCTACGAAGTCCTTTAATTCGTCGTACGAATTGATTTCCCTGGTGTTTTCTTCCAGCGTCTTGCACGCGCGTGTATAGAGGTCCATCTGGATTTCATCCAAGATACGCGGAATGTGATCCACGGCCTGCGCCAGCGGCAGCGTGACTTTCTCGCGGTTGTGGCGCTTGGTGATGATCAACTGATCGGCGGCCAGATCGCGCGGGCCCAGTTCGATGCGCAGCGGATAGCCGAGCAGTTCGCTTTCAGCGAATTTGAAGCCGGGCGTGGCAGTGCTGCGATCATCCAATATGGAGCGGATATCGTACTTCCTCTTCAAATCGTCGAGCACTTTCTGCATCGCGCCGATAACTTTCGACTTTTCGTCTTCTTTGCGATAGATCGGCACGGCGTACACCGGCCACTGCGCCAAACGCGGCGGAATGATCATGCCGTCGTCGTCGGCGTGGGTCATGATAATCGCGCCGATGAGCCGCGTAGACACGCCCCACGACGTCGCCCAGACATAGTCGAGTTCGTTTTTATCGTTCTGGAACGTGACGTCAAACGCCTTGGCGAAATTCTGACCGAGAAAGTGCGACGTTCCGCACTGCAGCGCCTTGCGATCCTGCATCATCGCTTCGATAGTGTACGTGCTCACCGCGCCGGGAAATTTCTGACCCTCGGTCTTCTCTCCGGCAATCACGGGCATGGCCATATAATCCTGCGCGAACGTTTTATACACGCCGAGCATCTTCAACGTTTCTTCGCGCGCTTCTTCCGCCGTAGCGTGCGCGGTATGCCCTTCCTGCCACAGGAATTCCGCCGTGCGCAAGAACAGGCGCGTGCGCAATTCCCAACGATAGATGTTCGCCCATTGATTGATGAGCAACGGCAAATCACGATAGCTTTGAATCCAGTTTTTATACATCGCCCAAATCACGGTCTCGGACGTGGGGCGAATAACGTAGGCTTCTTCCAGCTTGCCTTTCGGGCGCAGCTTGGTCTCGCCCTCCACTCGCTCTAAACCCGAATGCGTTACCAACGCGCATTCCAGCGCGAAGCCGTCCACATGCTCCGCCTCCTTTTCGAGAAAGCTTTGCGGAATGAGCAGCGGAAAGTAGGCGTTGACGTGCCCCGTGTCCTTGAACATGCGGTCGAGATGCTGCTGTATGGATTCCCAGATCGCATATCCGTTGGGACGAATGACCATGCAGCCTTTGACCGGAGCGTAATCCGCGAGTTTGGCTTCGCGAATCACATCCGTATACCATTGCGAATAATCCGTTGCGCGAGGTGTAATGTTCTTTGCCATGCCTTAATACAACCATTTCGATTTCCGGCCGGGTTGCGAAGACTGAACCCGGATCGGCAGTTAGATATGTGCCGCATTCCGATTACGGAACAGCCAGCAACTTTCGGGATATTTCGATGGATTCCGCTTCCAAAACCTGCAGCGCGGAATCTTTTTGTGCAGGAGTCAGGGATTCGCTCGCGCGAATTCTCTTTTGTTTCGCCATCAACTCGCCCTTGCGCTTGAGCAGCGCTTGACGGGCATCGTCCGACGCGGGCGAGCGCGGTTTTACCGGCTGCGAGACATTCGATTGCGGCGCCGCTTTCACGGTATCAACCACCACCGGTGATGTGCTTTTCGTCTGCGGGGCATCATTCTGTTTACAGCCTGTAAACGAGAAAACCAGCACACACCACACGAGTGCCGCAAGGGCCGTATAAAAACTTGTCCTATTAGATACCATCTTGGGGCGTTATTGTGTTGCCACGATAATTCCCGCGGCAATGGCCGAGGATACAATCGTACCGGCAATGTAATAATTTTTATGCGCGTTTTTCCAGCCGATTTTGTAGCCGTTGCGGTAGCCGCTGTTGAATTCTTCTTCGGCTTGAATCGGCGGCTTGCCCGGATGCGAAGGATTTATCGCCCACGGCAGCCACATCAAAGGCAGATTGCCGAAACCTGCGAAAAACCATCCGATGCGGCCGGAATGAGTTTTGCCGTATTGATGACCTTCAGAATAGCCCTGTTCGTATAACGTCATCATGCGCGGCTGTGCTTGCGTCATATTGACGGGCTTGGTTGGCTCCATTTGCGCCAGAAGCGACAAAGGTTTTTCGGCAGCCCAAGATACTGCCGCGAAAGTAAGTAAAAGGATGAAAGTCAGCGTTCGCATAGCTTCTCCCCTTTCATGCTCTACCCAAATAGTGAATGGCATGGCCGTGTGCGGCGGCGGCGGCTTCCATAACGGCTTCGCTCAGCGTCGGATGCGCGTGAATGGTTTCAAAAAGATCGGATGCCGTCGCGTTTAAAGCGCGGGCGATGCACAGTTCCGCGATCATTTCGGTGGCCTCACTGCCCACAATGTGCGCGCCCAATAACCGATCGCTCGCGGCATCGAAAATCAATTTCACGAAACCGTCCGTATGCCCGACCGCATTAGCCTTGCCCGATGCCGTGAACGGGAACTTGCCGATTTTTACGGCGATATTCTTTTCCTGACATGCCTGCTCGGTTAGGCCCACGCTGGCCACTTGCGGCTGGCAGTATACGCAGGATGGGATATTAGAGTAGTCCAGAGATTTCGGATCTTTTCCCGCGATCTTTTCCACGCAGATGATGCCTTCGTGCGAAGCCACATGCGCTAATTGCGGGGGGCCGATGACATCGCCGATGGCATAGTATCCGGGGACGTTCGTACGATAGAATTCATCCGTTTTAATGAAGCCGCGATCTACGGCCACGCCGGTTTGCTCGAAACCCCAATCCTCGAGATTCGCGGTAAAACCTACGGCCACGAGGCAAGCGTCTGCCGTGAATTCCTTTGCACCGCCCGGAGTGTTCGCCTTAACGATTACTTGCTCGCCTACGGCATTCACGGATTCGACAGGTGAAGATACGTGGACATCAATCCCGAGTTTCTTCAGGTACCTTCCTAAGAACGTGCTGCTCTCGGCATCTTCAATGGGCAGAATGCGCGGCAGCATCTCGATCACCGTGACCTTAGTGCCCATCGCCGCATAGAAATAGGCGAACTCGATTCCGATGGCACCCGCACCGATAATGACCATGCTCTGCGGCTGCGGATCGAGAATCATCGCTTCTTTATACGTAATGATCCGTTTGCCGTCTACTGTGATGCCGGGAATATTGCGGTTGCGGCTTCCCGTGGCGATGATGATGTGCGAACCGCGCACGCGCGCGATGACGTTTTGCCGGGTTTCTTTATCCAGCACTTCAACTTCGCGCTCCGCCGCCATGCGGAATCGTCCGTCTATGCGCTGAATGCCGAGTTTTTTTGCCAAGTACTCGACACCCGAAGAGTTCTTGTGCGAGACATCGCGCGAACGCTGAATGATGCGCTTCCAATCGTACCCTTTTATTTCGGCTTGGATGCCGAGATCCGGGGCGGCGTGTTTGATTTCCTGATAGAATTCCGCCGACTTTAAAAGAGCTTTAGACGGAATACAGCCCCAGTTGACGCACACGCCGCCTAAAGGCTGCTCGTCAATCACGCAAACCTTCAAACCCAACTGCGCGGCGCGAATGGCGGCCACATAGCCGCCGGGTCCGCCGCCCAGAACTACCACATCGAAATCAGCTGCCAATGCCGTCATTTATCACCTTGTTTATTAGCAGGTTACACACACTGCCGAGGATAGTATAGAAGATATTAATATACCAAAGATGGAACAAAGCCGCAAGAGAATGGATTCCGGCCCGCCTTAGGCGAGGTCTCGTAAAACGGACAGGGTTGCGACCAACACCCGGGAGGGTGTTGGCTAGAGCACATCTCAAAAACATTTGACAGTTAGCTCGCGGTCTCGTATCTTGTGAACCTCTCATTTTGCGGAGGTTCAGAAGATGGAGTTGACCGATGAACAGTGGGCGGTGATCGCCCCGTTATTAATTGAGAAGCCTCGCCTTAAGCGGGGGAAAGTGGATGGCCGGGGGC
>RPQS01000133.1 GCA_003818605.1 Candidatus Zhuqueibacterota bacterium
ACAATTGGAAGAACGAACCGCACGGATACCACCCTTCATCCCGCCAATCGTCGCGGCTGGCCCAGTACGGATAGCCTTCGCTGTCCATGAATTCGAAGTGAAAACCGTCGCCGTGAATCCCTCCGGCATACATGTAGCCGCCGTCATCGTCCCAAACTTCCCCCCAGCCATCCACGGTAATTTGCGCGCCGCGCGGCAGCCGGTAGCCTTTGTCCCGCCAGTATTTTTGCGGGCCGAGATGGACGGTGACTTTTTTTCCGTCATCCGTTTTCACCACCGCGCGCTGGCCTTCGATCTTCTCGACTTTCCCCTTCACGCTGACGCGCTTCAGATCCTTCTTCGCTTCCGCCGCATTCGCGGGCTGATCTTGCTGCGGAGCGGCATACGAAGCCACCGAAATCATCAGCACGGCAATCAACAGGGTCGGTAGTTTTGCGTGTCTCATGGTGTGAACCTTTCAGCTTTTCTGTCCCTTCTGTCTGTTGGACAAAAGCCCCGTCGAAAGGTTTAACCGGATTGTAAAGAGTTGTTAATCTAGCCGGTTCACGAAGTCCCGGAAGGCCGGAATGAACACGTGGTCGCGAACGCTGGCCATCGGGTGGAAGGTGTCCGCAAATACACTGAGCTGGCCGCGCCGCAGAGCCTTGTATAAATCCACCGCTTCGGAAACCGGAACGAGTTCATCGCGATCCCCCGCCGAGACCATCACCGGAGTTTCGAGATCTTCCAATTCCATCTCCGTTAATCCGGAATCCGGCATGGCCGAAATCACTTTATTCAGCCACGGCAGCATCGCATTGAGTTTTTCTTCACCGTGCAGTTCGCGCATTTGCGCGAGTTTTTCGGGCTTGTTTTCTTCTAAATACGATGCATCCAACTCCGCCGCCAGATTCTCGGCTTCTTCTCCCGACCAGTAAAATTTCGTGCCGTGCATCCACAGTCCGACCACGCGGTTCGCGTTGCGCAGCGTGTACGAAAGTCCCGCATAGCCGCCCAGACTGTAGCCGAGAATTATGACCGGATCGCAATGAATTCCCGTCAGCAAACGGTCAATCTCTTCGATCATGACGCGCATGGTGAGAGACTTGGTCATTTCCGATTGTCCGTGGCCGGGAAGATCGGCGGCGATGACCTTATAGCCCAGATCCGCAATGGGCTGAATCAGGTTTTGCCATTCCGATTCGATCGTACCCAGCATGCCGGGCAGCAACAGAACCGGCGGCCCGCTGCCTATGGATTGATGATGTAGCATGTTTCGTGTTGGATTCTGTATTTTTCTTTTCTGTTCTCGATTCAAACGCCTTCAACAATCTGTTTAGCTCTCGCGATTCCCGCGCGGCGGACCCGGTATCGGCCTCACGGGCGGAAGCGGACGGCCTTTCCAGAGCGGCGCCAACTTCGCGTTGATCGCCGCGAATACCGGATCTTCTTTCGGATTCTCGATGATCGCTTCCGTCGGACATTCCGGCACGCACGCTCCGCAATTGATGCAAAGCTTGGGATCAATCACCGCAAACAGCTTACCCTCGTACTCCCCGGGATAAATGCAGTAGACCGGACACACCTGCATGCACGAGGCATACCGTTCACCCAAGCATTTTTCCGTAATGACAAAGGGCATGTGGCTGCGGTTTTACACCTGCCGTGATGGGCCGTCGAACCAATTAATAATCAGACTCTTGTGGCACAAGAGCGGGCTTCACCGGCCCGCTCTTTCGTGTTTAATATCGCACATTTCCATATAAGAAGCAACGAAAAAAGTGCTGCCTGTAACCTCTCTGAACACCTATCGCAAGAGTCATTTGAAATTATTAATTCGTAAATATTAGCGAACAAGAGCTCATAAGATACTGTTAAATAAAGAAAATTTTGCTTGGAACTTTTAGATTATTTCTTAAGTAAGAATAATTGTCAACCACTTCAGAGGTAATAATGGACAACCTGCGGACAAAGATTGAGGAACAGCTTACGGAATTGACGGCGGCTTGCCGGGCGAGGGGATTGAAGGTCACTCCGCAGCGTCTGGAAATTTTCCGCGATCTGCTCGAAAGCGAGGGGCATCCGTCGGTGGAAGAAATTTACGAGCGGATTCACACGCGCATGCCGACGGTTTCTCTGGATACGGTTTACCGGACTCTGGCCACGCTGAACGAAGCGGGAGTGATTTCGCGGGTAGCCGTGCTCGATGATCACAGCCGCTTCGAGGTGAACCCGGAAAGACATCATCACTTTATCTGCTTGCGCTGCAAGCGGGTGGAAGATTTTTACTGGCCCGCTTTCGACGGACTCGCGCTGCCGAAAAACGTAGCTGGCTTGGGAAAAGTGGAATCGCCGCACGTGGAAGTGCGCGGCATTTGCGCCGCTTGTCTGCGCGCGGAAAACAACAACAACGAACGAAATTGATTCGATAACAAAAACGCAGGAGATCTCACCATGTCAGACAAAATCATCATCGAAGGTTTGCAGTCGCTGCAGGCGGATGCCACCGTTTTTTACCACAAACTCCGCCACTACCATTGGCACGTACATGGCCCGAAGTTTTTCGAGATTCACGCCAAGCTGGAAACGATGTACGATCACTGGGCGGAAGTGATTGATGCGTTGGCCGAACGCGCGGTTATGATCGGCGGCAAGGCGCTGCCCACGATGAAGGATGTTTTAAGCCGCGCGACGCTGAAGGAAGAGTCGGAGATTCCGGAATTGAAAGAGATGGTCGCGCACGTGGCTGCCGATTTGGAAGCAATCATTCAGGAGGCTCGCAAGCTGAAAGCCGCCGCCGAAAAAGCCGGAGATGAAGACACGGTGGCGATGCTGGATGAATTCACGCTGACCGAATCGAAGACGCTCTGGATGCTGCGCGCCTTTCTGAAATAACCGAATAAACTTCATCCGTTAATCCGAGCGGGAGGCCGATGGCCTCCCGCTTTCGTTTTATCATTGCCGGTCAGGAGACCGACAACGGCGGAGTTGCGGGATTCATTTGAGCAGCAGAATTTGGCGGACAAGTTCCGCTTCGGGAGTGCGCAGTCGGGCCCAGTAAATTCCCGAGGGCAGATTTCCGGCTTGCCAGCAAAGGCGGTGCGTGCCCGCATTCATCCGTCCGCTATACAATTCCTGAACCGTGCGGCCTTCCAGATTGACGAGATCAAACCGGACATTGCCGGGCTGCGCGAGGGACATTTCGAACGTCGTGGAGGAATTGAACGGATTCGGATAGTTCTGATTCAGGCGGATTTCCCGCGGAGCAATCGTGTCCCGTTCCGCCGGTGTGGAATTCAAATTGATAAACACGAGTTGATTGATCTGCATTACGGGAATGATCAATTCATTCTTGTACGGATTGCAGCAGACGTCCGCCGGTCCCGCGGTGTTGAGGTAGATTCTCGTGGGCGGGTTCGTAAACAGACTGTCATAGCGGTAAACGGCGGTGGTCTGCCACGTGGAAAAGTAGTAGTTTCCCGCGCCGTCCATCGTGATGCCGTCCAGATGATTGAAGGACGTCTGCGCGATGTTGGCGACGGTGGAATCGGAGAGGTTGATCGCTTGAATCGGCGCGGCGGTTTCGGTGTAGGCCGCGATCAGAATACGGTTGCGCGGCGGATCGAACCACAGACCGTTGGGCGGGACGGCGCCGCAATTCACGAATAAATTGTAATGATTATCGGACAAACGGATTTTGTAGATCTTGCTGCCGTACACGTCGGACACATACAGGTTTCCGGAATTATCGGAGGTGATGTCGTTGAGGTTGATCATGCCTTCGATGTTCACGTGCATGACCTGCTGCCCGGTGGCCAGATCGAAGCCTTTGACTCCCGAATCAATGCAGGCGGCATAGATCACGTCGCCGCAAATGTGCACTCCGTTTTTGCACCACTGATTCCGCACGAAGACGCTATGATGTCCCGCGCTGTCAATCGCCACAATGTGGCCGGTCTGATAGTTGCCCGCCAGATAGCGGTGGCGGGGCGCATCATAGACCGCGCTCTCCGGCCATTGTAATAGATTTTGCGCGCAAGCGGTGGACGCGAGCAGAATGAGCAGCGGGAAGAAAATGCGAGGTAATGATTTCATGGCTTGCTCCGCTTTGAAAGAAATGGCGGGCGGGCACGATATATCGTGCCCCTACAGAATTGAGGATTCCGGCGGGATTTCCGCCGCAGGATGAAGACTTATCTATTGGACGGCGCGGGCGGGAAAAAGTTTTTTGACCGAACGAACTGCTTTATTCCTTGACCAGAAAGGTGTTAAGCGAATAATTTTTGCGCGAAACATACAATGAATTGAGCCGATTGTGCAGCACGCGGAGCTGCCGCCCGATGCGCGAATCATAGCGGGAGAAGCGGTCGAGATGGGGGATGATGGATTCGCGGATATGCGACGCGCGCGTACTGCGGTTAGTGGATTGATATTCGAGCCGGTATAGCCTGTACAGGCGGAAGTGCTGAATGGCGATGTGATCCACGAGCAATTTTTCGTGATCGGTGAGCGGATCGTATTCCGCATGCAGGGATTCGCGGAAGGCGCGGAAGGTCTCGCGTTCGGAGGGTTTCAGATGGGCGAGGAAGAGTTCATCGGTGGCGCGCAGGCCGTGCTTAAAGGCATTCATGCGCGAGCGGTTTTTGCCCCGTTTGGTTTTCGGCATGGTATTGAATTGATTAGGTTTGAGAGATAAAATGCGGATTATTCAGGAGATCAACAGAAAGGTGCGTGGTTTACCGGATTGAACAAATGTACAACACGAATTGGCAGAAGTCAAGAGGCAGACACGAAATTGGGGGACGGGAAAACAGGGAGTTGGGGAAAAGAGGAGGGATGAAGCAGAAAAGCTGAAATCTGAAAGCGGAAAGCTGAATTCCGAACCTGATCCGTAGTGACACAGCTTGCTGTGTCTCGTTGCCGCGCACGGAAGTGCGATTTCTGTCCCCGGTGGTGACTCTCCAGAGTCACCCCTCTAAGACCAACGAAGAAAGACGGGGGTCTCTGGAGATGCCCCACGAGGAATTTTCTTCGCCGTGCGGGGGGGCCTTACCCCGCACGATGCTTTCCGCCGAGCAGGGTTTCCAAACCCTGCCGTAATCTGTTCATATTGCCAAGCCGTGCGTCCCAGTGTGCCCGGAATCCGAATTTTAAAACTAGCGGCGGCCTCTGGCCGTCGTCTTCCGCCGAGCCGTGCGTCCCCCCGCGGCCGGAATCTTGCCCTTCCCCCACAGCCTGTCCTAAATAGAGTGAAGGATGGAGGAAGCAGGAAGGGGGGCTTCTATGGCAGCGGCACAGCTTGCTGTGCCTCGTTGCCGCGCACGGCAGTGCGATTTTAGCTTGTGCGAGGATATTGGCACCCTATCGGCATGTCATGTGGTGGTTGAGTGGCGGGGCAGGTGGGATGCCTGCCTCCACGAAGATATCCGTAATAATGTGGGAACCGGAGGAAAATGAAGGTGGTATAGGTGTTCAGAAGAAGGAAGAAGTGATCAGAAGAAGATGATGCCTCTTTTGTCAATGAGGCATTTATACACATAACCTAAAAAATACAATATTTTAATGCATCACGACGCAGCCCTTCAATTACACCGAATATCATCTTTGGTCTTGACAATTATAGAAAGCGGAAGTATCTTGTGTTCGCCTTTCAGCCCCACTAACCACCACTCCCCCTAATGCCGGAAAAAAACACCACCACCACCATCACCATGTCAGCCAGCAGAATTCGGGAATTAGAAGAGCAGCGTGACGAGCTCCAGCGTAAGATCAATGAATTGGAGATTGATCTTCAAGCGATTAAGAAAAAAATACAGTTGTACGAGAAGCCAGAAAATTATCGGACAACAGATATATCCCTTAATGAAGGTGAAGTATTCGGACCGTCAGAAGCATTAGAATTTGTAATGCGTTCACAGCCGCAAAGAGTTTGGAGTGCAAAAGAACTTGTCCGACAGTTTTCGGATATGATTAAGGCTGGAAAAGCCGAAACCAATGCGAAAAAACCGGCCGATACAGTTCGATGGGTTCTAAGAAGTCTTCGCGACAAAGAGATTGTTGAATCATTCGGCTCTCGAGCTCGGCTTCGATACAAATTAAAATGAAACACTATTCAATTAATAAAGCCCCATGCATAATGGGGCTTGAAGAAAAGTTTGGATCACTGAAGGCGAAATCTGCTTCGCGGCCTACCTTCCAAGTAGGATAATAGCCGGTTCAGACCCGGTCAGTGGTTCAGAGCCTTTACAATATAAGGACAAGGTCGTTTCAAGTCAAGGATTCAATGAATTTCTCTTATTATTAATAATCCGATTGCTTGCATCTTTATACAGAAGAAAGCGGACATACTATGTATGTCCGCTTTCTTTTTCTCTGGGATTATCGATTCAGATTCCGGCAAGGCTAGCGACCAGCGCACGGCGTAGCTTGCGGTGGTTGTGGTGCGGCGGTCAGGCGACCGCCGCCTAGTAATCAACGGATTGCGTCAGGGTTTGGAAACCCTGCTCGGCGGAAGTGCGCGGGGTAAGGACACCCCGCGCAGCGAAACACGTTTGTTTTTCAGAGCGGGGCATCCGTTCACTTCGTTCAGGACAAGCGTGTGTCCCCGGTGGTGACTCTCCAGAGTCACCCCTCTTTAGGTTATTAAAAAAGACGGGGGTCTCTGGAGATGCCCCACGAGGAATTTTCGGTTTCGGCTAGGTTTGGAAACCCTGCTCGGCGGAGAAGACACGAGGGGTGAAGGCACCCGCTCGCGGCACACAGGGATTCGGGACGCACGAAGGTGGTGTCCAGAATGACGGAGAAAACGCCCCCCTTTCATCCCCTCCGCAGAGCGAGATCTCGTCCGCGGAACGGACGGACCGTAAACGGAGGGAGATAAAATTCCGACGGGATCACAGATCCCGCTCGGCGGAAGAGACGCGGGGTAAGGACACCCCGCGCAACGAAACGTAACTCCCCCCTTGTGTCCCCCCACGAAGTGGGGGGAGAGCAAAGAAGATTCCGGGCACGCGGGGACGCATGCCTCGGCGGAAGAAACCACCTTCTTGTTTCCCCCATCCGTCTTCGACGAGATCTCGCCAAGAGGCGGATGGAATGGGGGAAGGATAATGCGCCCTTGCAGCGATTGTATCGCGGGGCAGGCGAAACACGAAGACGCCTGCCGTCGCGGAAAGAACTCCCCCCTTCGATTCCCCCCACGACGTGGGGGGAATGCAGACAACCAATCGGGGGGATTGCGAATTACTGGAAAGCCATCTCAGGCTTCCACTCTTTCCAGACCATGCCGGCCAGATCGAAGCCGGGTTTCAAAGTTTTTTTGCCGGGAGTCCAGCCCGAGGGAGTGACTTCTCCGGTCTTGATCACGTGCTGATAAGCCTGCACCTGCCGGATGAGTTCCGACACATTGCGGCCCACTTCGGGAGTGAGCATTTCCGAGGCACGGATGATGCCGTCGGGATCAATGATGAACCGCCCGCGAATGTCCACACCGGCAGCCTCATCGTACACGCCGTAGATTTCACCGATTTTTCCGCCCGCATCGGAGAGCATAGGATAAGGCACACCGCCCGGAACCATTTTCGAGAGTTCCTCGAGCTGCCACATTTTGTGAACGAAGCGGCTGTCCGTGCTCATCGCCAGAATTTCCACACCGAGTTTCTGGATCTCGGGATACTTGACGGCGACCGCCGTCAATTCCGTCGGTCAAACAAAGGTGAAATCACCGGGGTAAAAACACAACACCACCCATTTGCCGAGGTAGCTCGAAAGCTTCACCGTGCCGAATGTGCCTTTGATCAGAGCGGTCGCTTCGAAATCGGGAGCGGGTTTACCGACTCTTGCCTGCATGCGGACCTCCTTTGCCGCGATGGGAACCGCGGCGGCTTCCGCTTCGCCCGTGCGAATCGGTCCCGCCACCGGTTTGACGCAGCCTTCTTTGGGTTCTGCCATTGGATTGTCCCTCTATTTGAGTGAAGGGGAAAGCGGAAGAAACGATGAACGAGGAATGATGAACGCGCCCCCTTGTGTCCCCCCGTAAACGGAGGGAGAGTACAAGGGCGGACATTTCTGTCCACCCTTGCCAAATCATTCGATCATTTTTGAATTTTCAGCGGCATCATAACGAGGCCGGCGAGAAGCTTCGGATAAAAATCGGTGGACTTCTGCGGCATGCGCTCGCCCTTTTCGGCCACCGCCTTGACCCCCATCACATCGGTCGGATTCAGGAGGAACACGGCCTGTATGCCTCCCTTGCCCAGCTTGCCGACAGCCTCTTCCCGGTGCCGGACATATTCCACATGAGTGAAGGCTTCCAGTTTGGCCTTGTCAATCCCTAATTCCTTTTCCAGAATGAGCTTGTGAAGGATAGTCACATCTAATTTACGCATGGCTTCGGACAATTCCGGGGTGGCCGTGTCCATGACCTTCTCATCTTTCAGTTCGAGCAGATAGAAGGGAGCCGGAGTCCCGACCGCGCACATGCCGAAAACGTGCTTGCCCTTACGGGAATCCATGGCTTTGAACAGATCCTCGGCCGTGTCCTTGGGGTCCACCGCGAAATTCCTGAGCAGAGCGGTGATGAGTTCCGGACCCGAAAAGTCCATCACGTTCTTGCAAAGACGATGCGTGGGGAAGATCACGAGGCCCGGATCCTCCATCGGGAAAAGTGCCATCATGCGATGGTCAAAGCCTTGATCTCCAACGGGTTTCCAGCCTTTTTGCAGGCATTCATTCTTGTAGTTGCAGGCGGTCTCGAAGCGGTGATGGCCGTCGGCAATAAAGAGTTCGCGCGCGGCTACCAGATCCTGTAAAGCTTTAACCGCCTTGGGATCGGTGACCGCCCAGACCTTGTGGATCTCACCGTAGTCATCCTTGCATTCGACCACGGGCGGCTTTCCGGCAATAGCCCCGTCCATGATTTTGACGGCCTGCCCCGTCGCATCGGAGAACAACAAGAAAATGTTTTCATCGTTGGTCTCGAGGGATTTCAAGAGTCGCAGGCGGTCGGCCTTCGGCCCGGCCAGAGTGTGTTCGTGAGCCTTGACGCCCTTTTCCTCGAGTTCCACCGAAGCCACAAAGCCTTTGCGGGCGTATTCCTTGCCGCCGAACTTGAAATACTGATAGTACACGTAGATCGCGGGCTGCGGATCCTCTTTGAAAATGCCTTTTTGAAGCCACAATCGTAAAACCTCGGCGGCTTCGGGATAGGTGGTTTCCGGGTTGCGGTTGGCTTCATCGGAGAAAATGATGCGGACTACATTGTACGGGCTGCGGCTGTAGTAGTCGGCCTGCAGCACTTTGTCAATCTTGTCATAGGGTTGGGTGACGAGCTTGTTGATGTCGCCCGCCTCGCTTGTATCATAGCGGAGGGCGGCGAACGGTGCAATCTTAGCCATAGGCGGGTATTCCTTTACAAAAATGTGTCAATTTACATAAAAAATAAGCAAACCCGCCCCCAAAAGCAAGCCAAAACGGTTGACTAACTTGATGGAATTCTCTATGTTATTAAGCCCTGTCGGGCTTTGCATGGGCAGGGATCGGTTTGTTGTCAAGTCCCCGTTCTCAAGACTTTCCGAAACACCCTTCCGCCTTTAACGGGAGGTTCTTATGTCCGCACGCCTTACCGAAGAACTGCACTACCTCTCATCGTTTTTGGGCCGCCCTGCGCGCTCGAAGAAACTCGGCACGTCCATGGGCCGCGTATGGGATGTAGTGGCTACGCTTACGGAACTCTATCCGCAGGTGCGCGGCTTAGTGCT
>RPQS01000134.1 GCA_003818605.1 Candidatus Zhuqueibacterota bacterium
CAATGAATCGGAATTCGCTTATCAGGAAAGTGGAATAGCCATCCCGTCCTTGACACTGAATACATCCGGCAAACATCAGCGAGATAACGCCGCCGCCGCGATTTGCGCGGCGCGCAGACTTTATCCGACTTTAGATTCTGACGCGATACGCAGCAGGTTGTCAAACTGCACTGTTGCCGGGCGACAGCAACTCTTGCCCGGCAGTCCGGACATACTTTTAGACGTGGCGCATAATCCGGTCTCGTTTCGCGCCTTAGCCGAGACGCTGCGCAGCGGCTGTCCGAATCGCCGCATTCTAGCCGTGATTGGCATGATGAAGGATAAGGATGCGACTGCATCATTGCATGAGCTGCGGTCTTTAGTGAATGAAATCATCGTGGTAAAGGTCAACAGCCCGCGATCTTTCGCCGCAAAAGATTTATGTGAGATCGCGCAATCGGTAGGCTTCAACGCCCGCTGCGCGGACTCGCTGGATACGGCGTTCGCCTTACTGCATAATTCCCAAGGCGGACATGATCTTGGTTTAGTGGCGGGATCTTTCTATCTGGCGGGAGATTATTTAACATGGAGACGCTGTGCCGGAATTGCCTGAAGTGGAAACCGTGGTACGGTTGATCCGACCGCGTCTCACAGGAAGAAAGATGATCGGCGCGCGGTTTTCTGTTCCGCGGCAGCTTCGGCCGCAAACACCCGATTCGGTTCGACGCGCGGTGAGATGCCAGGTTGTAAGCCGCGTGCAGCGTCGCGGCAAGTACATACTAATAGATTTGGATAAAGGAACACTGCTTGTGCATCTGCGCATGACGGGGAGGTTGTATGTCCGGTCTTCCGGCAAACCGCACGATGCGCACGAGCGCGCGTTTTTTGATTTGGATGATGGATGTACTTTAGTATTGAACGATTCGCGGACTCTGGGAACGATTCGTTACTTTTCAAAGAAAAAGCTTCCGGCTCAAATCCAGCGATTGGGTTGGGAACCTCTGGAGGAAACGCCCGGCCCGGATCAAGTGCGCGATATTTTTCGTCGGCGAACTCTCGCCATCAAGCCGTTGCTGCTCGATCAGAGTCTATGGGCCGGGATCGGGAATATCTATGCATCGGAAATCTTGTGGGACGCGACGATCAATCCGCAGAAGCGGGCTTCGCAATTGACACGCGAAGAAATTCGGCGGCTGATAGATTCCGTTCCGCGGATACTCCGCCATGCTTTGGAATGCGGTGGCACGACGCTGCGCAATTTCGCGGATCCGGATGGTAAATCCGGTTCCTATCAAGATGAATTTCGAGTTTACGGCAGAGACGGTGAGACGTGTCTACGCTGTGGCGGTGTAATCGTGCGCATCGTGCAGGCTCAGCGATCCACGTACTACTGCAAGAAATGCCAGAAAATGCGGCAGAATATCTGCGGAAAAGAAAAAGGCGAGATCGTTTGACCTCGCCTTTCTTATTAAATCCGTTTCGCTATTTCAGCAATAAAAGCTTGATGGGTGTGGTTTGTCCGCCGTTCCAGCGGGCTTGCGCGAAATATACTCCGGAGGCGGCCGCTGGCGTCCAGGCTACGCTGCCTGATCTGTCCGACAGCGAAAGAACGTCCACTACGCGCCCGGCAATGTTGTACATCACCAGTTCGCCGCCGCGCATTTCCGGAATCGAGTAGCGAATCATGGTTGTTGCATTGAAAGGATTAGGGTAGGCCGGACCAACCGTACACTTCACGGGCAAAGCCACCGCGGGCATATCCGGACTCGAATCCACTGAATCATGTCCTGCCCACGTGTTGATTCGATCCATAATGGCGGGAAGATCCAAGGAACCGGCAGCCATTCCGGAAACGGCTTCCAGACCGAAACCAAAGAGCAAACCGCGTCCGCCGGCAAATTCCACCGCGGCAATCGGGCCGGTTCCCGTTCTCCCGTAGCGGGCAATTTCGCGACTGGAACCGAAGGGAATGAAGGACGTTTCTTCATACTGATTGGCGGCACCGGCCGAACCGGTAATTAAAAACCAATCACCTTCAGCGAAGGGAGCGCCCGTTGATGAGACGGCATAACTGTGCAGGCTGTCCGCTTCGATATCCACCTGCAGGACTTGCTCGGCAAAGGGAGTGTCATGCAGCGCATCGGCGATGTTCTGTCCGGTGAGAACGACACAGCCTCCCGCAGTGAGATAATTTCTCAGATTCGTTTGATCTTGCATCGTTAAAATCGTTCCCGATGCATCCCCTGAAATCCAAATGACCAGACCGTTATCCGGGAGATAGGTTGTCGGCAGACTCTGACCGCTTTCTAATGGTACTTTCTCATAAATATGATTGCGGGAATGCAGCGCGGCAGACACAAAATGCTCGACATCGGTCACCGGATCGTCTTCCACAATGAGAATCGAGGGAAGCCCGATCATGAACTCGAGCGTATCCTGCATCGTTGCCGCGCCACCGTTGGAGACGACGTTGATGCTGACGACGGACCAGTTATCCTGTGCGGCGGAACTAATCTGAAACTGAACGGGAGTGGCTGTATACGTCTGTCCGGGCGCAAGCTGAGCAACTGATTGAACACCGTTCACGACCGTCAGATGCGGATCGTTGCTGGCAAGGGTGATCTGCACGTTGGTGGCCGGTGGCGGGAAGAGTTGAGATGTATTCGCCAATTGGAATGTCATTTCAATGGTTTCGCCGGGTTCGAAGAAACGGTCTCCATCTCCCGCGCTGCCGCCGGTTCCGTTGGCGTAATAGCTCAGATTCTGAATGTCAAAGTTGGGAAGGTCGCCGGGGCCAATGCCGTGCCGTCCGAAGGCATGGTAGATGACCGCACTGTGCGGCGTGCCGTTGGTTAAATCGCCGTCATTATCATCCGTTTCCAGTACGGCTTGCAGATAGTCAATAAAGCTCTCCGCCAGACCATAGCGGCTGAAATGCATCAGACTATCGGTAATCGCCGCACCCAGAGCTTCACGGATTTCCCAGAGCGCCGCGGACACGAAGCGGCTGTCGTAATGCACTTCTCCAAACCAATCGCGTGGATAGACTAAATCGTTGTCCAGACAGCGGAAATACGTATTGAACGAATTCTGCATAATGTATTCCGCCATATACGGATCGCCGTTGATCGTGCTGGCGATATAGTCCGACCAGGCTTCATTCAAGGCGCCCGGTTGGTCAATGTATGGCAGAGATCCCCACGGATAAATGCCGTCCGTTACGCCGTGAGTGTATTCGTGATAAATGATGTCGCTGAACATGGCGAAATTGCTGTATTGGCCGCCGGAGCCGAAATACATGCCATCGCCGTTCCAGAAGGCGTTGTCGTAATTGTCGCCGTAATTCGCGACGACAGGCATCGGATAATCCAGAGCCGTGAAGCCGGGATCGAGCATCTTGTACCAGTGGTGAATGAACGCAGTGTGATGGAAAAGGTTCAATTCCGGCCGTGCTGCATTTGCCGTGGTCCATTCCCACGTAAGCGGTGCATAGGGAGCCGTCAGCGTGAGGTTGAGTTCGCCGCGCGCCGCGTCATCATTCAGCACATCGAAATATGGACTTGTCAGATGCGAGGAGAGAATTGCACTGCCGCCAGCTTCGCGCGAGAAAACACCCGACGCATTCGTAGTCACGGATGCTCCATTAATCCGAAGTGTTTCGAAAGGGTGCGGAGCCACCTGCACAGGACTATTCATATAGGGCTGCCAATATTGTCCCTGAATAACACCGGAAAGAACATCCGTGCGGATTCCCGGCCAATTCAGAATAACTTCACCGGACACGGCATCAACCAATCCTTCCCAGCGTTCATGGGATTTCTCCCCGCGGATAGTTATCCAATACACGGGCCGCAGGAATTTCATGTCCATTTCAGGATACCATGCGGCAAAGCTGCGTTCGGAATCCATTGCCCACGAAGCATTCGCGCATGTCCCCGCCAGAACTAACGCGGCGGCCGAGAGTCCCAGATAATGTCCGTCCATTGTCGGCCAATGGTCGTGGCTTCGTAAAGTCCATCGCATGAGTTCGCCGCGGTTGTTCAACACGATGTCCGCCCGTCCGCCCAGAACAGGCAGGCCACTGCGCTGTTCGCGATAAAAAGCACGCGTCAAGCCCTTGACTTGGTAAGTCGTCATCGGTATGAAGTCTGCGCTTGACCCTGCAGCTTTCATCATCCAATTTAAAGCTTCCGCAGGATCACTACTCCGGCTGAACGGCACGGGTTGGCCGAAGGCGAAAACCGGTCTGTTCAGATCAGGACTCCATAAAGCCGTCCAACCGTCGAAGGGATGTTCGTTAAGTCGGTACGCAGCGTTATGGGAAGCTGCCGTGTTCATGATTCGGGCGGATGGCCAAACCGAAGCATCCGTCCGCGCACTTGTGCCAAAAACGAGCGTTATGGCGAGGAGCCATGCGCTGTTGAGGAAAAATCTCCGCATTGTTTTTCCGTTGTGAAATCTTGTGATGTAGAAACGAGTCCGAGTGTATGCCGCTTTCGTTTAACGATAGATGAAGATCATCGCGCGTATCACAGAAGCGTCTGCCGATTCCGAAGGAAGCCGGCGATCCAATTCATCATACCCATCCGGCGTCCATTCATAAAGATAGTGCCTCCATTCGATCCGATATCCGACTCCGCCGGATCCCCATTTTAAACCGACACCAATGTCCAGTAAGTTCCTGGCTTGTTTGGTTCCCGTCAGAATCGTATTACCGACCGGGACATCGAGGGCTAAACCCCCGCCAGCCGCCAGAAAGGGAACAATCCCTTTCCATATAAACGGGTGCGCAACCACATTCATTGCCAATTGGTAGCCCGCATCCAGCTTCTGCCAACTGGTGTCGGCACTGCCTGACATGGGAACGGTCAGGCAGCCTTCAACCTCCAAGCTGAGTTGCGGCAGAATGGTATAGCCGCCATGAAGAGACATGAGTAGAGCATGCCTGCGTTCCATCTGTGAAGACGCCCAAGTCTGGAAGGCCAGACTACCTCCCGCCTCCATTCCCGATGGGTGTGGGACATACGGTTGGCGGACTTCTCTGGGCGGTTCAGCAAACCAAATACTTTCAACCTCCTCACGCTCGTAGACTTGAAGAGGAGGCTGTAGCTCGGCGCGCCGATTCCAATCCGTGGTATACAGGATGGAGGTATCTTGTCGCAGGATCGCGCATTCGATAACCCGACCGCTCTTTAAGCGTACATAATCACTGGCCGATACTGCCGGAGCAATTGCATAAATGGCAATTAGAAGCGAACAGAAAAACGCGGCTGAATATTTCATGCTTCCACCTCACCAAATTGAGTAAGCATATAAATATTACACAAATTTACCGTGAAGTGCGAGTGGGAAGACAAAGTCTTTACCGATTGTTCATTTATTCCAAATAGGTAAAACTATGTTTAAGAGAAGATAGTGTTTACGATCTAATCAGGTATTCTGACCCGACTATGCTGCAAACGGTTGTGAAAATTTCATCCATATTAGCGCGCAAGCTTGAAATCGCGGCCTCGGCTCTGTATATTATTTTGCTGTCTCGCCCGGCTTTCGATGAAGGACTATTCGCCCGAATGACGGCCAAATAGCTGTATTGTTTCATCCACCAATGTCTTATCCCTTTCAGGTAATAATCTGACAGACAGGCTTATCTTTGCGACTCTTACAAATTAAGCTTACAGGTTCTTGGCCGCTTGCAGTTAATTTCCCGGCGGACGATGAGATCGTCCGGTGCCCCTGGATTGTCTCCGGGCCCAACGGGTCCGGGAAATCAGTGCTGGTGACCGCGATTCTTTGTGCATGTACTTCTGTAGATAAACACAATGCATTATGCTCAGAACTATCGGATATCGGTATTTCGCGAATAGACGCATATTTTAGATCATTGGAACGGGATATTCATATAATATGTGATACAATGTCACAAAAATGGTCGGTTTCCGCAATGCCTCTTAATCCGTTGACGATGGTATTGGAGGCGGAGGCGCAACCGGCTATTTCAACACCTGCCGATAATCCACTCCTTTCCGATATTCATGTTGTCCGGTCCGGACGGTTGGAAGTCCCGCTGGATGCAACATTTGAAAAATTGGTATTAAAAGCCGTACGGCTTCCTCTGGAACGGGAGCTGTCCGGCTGGATGCAACGAAAGAAAGAACTGGCAAGCGACGAGGGGGATGGCGGGCGCTTACAGGCCGCCCGCCAAAGATTGACGGAAGCCGAACGCGAACAAACCCGCGTGGAAAGCCTGTGGCGAGAGCTGGAAACCTTGCGGGTTCGCGAGCAAGAGATCCATGCTCATTTAGACGCAATCCGGATTCAAGGGGATGTTCTTTCAGCGGAAATCACCGAGCTTGAGAAGCTGCACTCGGTAGCGGTACGGGCTTCCCGGCTGGATACCTGGATCGAGGAGATTCGGCGCGAGATGAGCGACGTACAGAATCTTCGTGAACAGCATGCGGAATTGCAGAATCAAATCGAACCGCTGGAGGAGCGATTCCGCGCGGCGCCGGATGATTTACCGGACTTACTTGAACGCTATGCGCGCGCGCAATCATCGCTCGCGGATTATCAACGGATTCAGGATGAGCGCCAAGCCGTTCAGGAAGAGATACAAACACAGCTCAACAGTGTTCGAAATGAACTATCGCTTCTGCAGCAGCCGTCGGACGATGAGTTTTTAGCGAAGCAGGAAGCCATTCGCCGGGAACTGGAGTCGGTGAATCAGGAACTCACGGAACTTTTAAGGGGACGGATCGAATTGGTCAGGCAGCGAGAAGGAGTACGACAGCAAATATCCGGCGAGTTTTCTCAATTTGCAGGTTTGAGCCAAACCGAGCGAACGGAGTTGGAAGCCGCGCTTGAAGATAAAGTGCCGGAGACCGCAGCAGCAAATGCCGATTCGGATGCGGCGGCATTGGAACGCGAAAAACGTTTAGCGGTACTCCGGACGGCGATTAAGGAGAAATATCCGGGCTTTGAACGTCTTCTTGCCTCTGTTCCGGAAACACTTCGCGAATACCACGACTTAAGGCGGATTCAGATCACGTTGGGGGCGGATGTCGAGAGCCTGCAGAAGCGGACGGCTGCGCTCCGGCGCAAAATTCATCCCGGCCACAGCATCCTGTGGAGCGGTGTAGCCGCCGCCGTGGCCTTCGGTGCGGTCACCGTGCCGACCGGTTGGGATATCGGCCTGTTTGCGGCTCTGGTTGCCAGCGGGCTGGCTTTGCTGGTTTTTCGCTACATTCACCGCGGCGTGGAGTCGGAAATGGAATCCACTACAGCAGCGGAGGAGATGATCCAGAGGCGCGCGGAAGAAACACGGGCTGCGAAAAGCCGGATTGAACAAATCCTGGGGCCGCTGGCCGCCATATCCAGCTATGACGCAGCACTGAGGCGATATCAGGATTATCGGCGTCTGGCGGATGAATTGGAGACGGTTTCTACGCCGATACCGGAGCCGGTAGAACCCGTTTTACTGGAACCGGAAGAGCGCCGGATTGTGCTGCCTTCCACGACGGAAGAAGTCCCGCTTTCAGTCTTACGCCGCCGCTACGGCACGTTTTGCGAAGTCGAACGCAGGCAGCAGGAATTGGAGATTGCCTGGCAGGACTATGCGGAGGAGGGAGTTAAAACCCGTCGCATACAAGAACTGCAAGAGCGAGTTTTTCGTTTGCAGGAACAACATGCGGTTCTTTTAACTGAAGTGCAGCAACAATCGAAAGCATACGAAGAACATCGTCAACGCCTCATGGATAGACTATCGGAATTGGAAGCCAAGCTCGCGGAGTCCGTTTCCGAATGCGAACCGGAGGATATCGTCGTACGGCTGCATGAGGATATCTGCGATTTGGCAGAGCGTTCGGGCGGCATTCTCGGACAGATCGAGACGGAGTGCATTCGCAGTGAATGGGCCGAAAGGGAAATGTTGCGGGCCCGGCTGCGGGATGTTCGCAGCGCTTTATCCAATCGTCAGACGTATGACGAACTTCGTGCTCGGGAAATGCTGCTGATGGAAGAAGCGGCGGAGGTTAAACAGCAGCTGACCTCCCTCGATCCGCTGTATCTTTTACAAGGGACCGCCGCTCAATATGCCGCGAAATACGCCGGACAACTGCATGCGGCAAAGCAAAATCTGGAAGAGAATTTCCGCATAAAATCCGAACTGGAAAACCAGGCGAACACTCTGGATACCGGAGCGCAGCTATCCGGATTGGCGGCAGAGAGACCGGTTCAGGAATTACAGACGGACGTGAACGACTGCCGGGAACGCGCGGAATCCCTGGAAAGAGATTTAATGACCACGCGCGAATTGATTGCGTTGATTCACGATGAACTGGCGGACAAGGAGTCGGCAGTCGCCGTCGAACTTTCCTCGGCGATAGATCGGCGTCTCCGCGCACTCACCGATGAACGGTATCTGTCTTTGGACCGGCAAGACGGCAAACCGGTGATTCATGCCGCGGATGGATCGGTTCGTCAGCTCGGTCTGTTGTCTGAGGGAACGCGCGATTTGATTTGGATTGCCGTGCGGCTGGGAGCGTTGGACGTCGTACATACGATTGACGATTGTCCGTTGATTTGGGATGAGGCCTTGACGCGTCTTGATGACGTGCATCAGACGCGAGTCCGCGAGATGCTGTCGGAAATCGCCGCGACAAGGCAAGTGATTCTTTTTACGCGCCATTCGGCGATAACGTCCTGGGGTCCGAATGTGACCCTGTCCACAGAGCGAGCGACGTTCCCGTCCGGCATGATCAATTAAAAAAGTCCCCATGCGAAAAAGGGCCGCCCGATGTTCGAGTGGCCCTTTTGTTTTTTTTGCGAAATTTTATTTTTGGTCCGCGACAGCGGCTTTCATTAAATCTGAAATCCGCGGCACGTTTTCCAAACGGAACACGATATCCCTTAGGGCCGTATGCGCGGCATCGGACAGTTTGTCGGCGGTCAGGCTTTTCACTTTCCGATCCAGTTCCTCTTCGCTCATCGGTGAGCGATAGTCGCCTTGGGGCCATTCCAGATGTGCAGCCAACTTCCTTCCGTCCGTCAGACTGATCCGTACATTGCACGGTTGAATTTTCGGGAACATCGCTTCAAAAGACGGTTCGGCACGCACTTTAATTTTCGGCAACGTTTCGCGAATCTGCGGATGGAAGAGATATTCTTCGCTGAACACGTCCGGAGTCACTCTGCCGAGAACAATCGCGGCGGCAAGACAATACGGCAGGGAGTGGTCGGCGGTTTCGCGCGTGGTGGGATTGTACTTGGACGGATCCGACAGAATATCCGCCGCCTTACTCAAAGTGTCTATTTCCACTTGAGCAACTTGCTCCGGCTTGACTCCGTGTTCCGTAATCAGGCTTAGAACTCCGGAAATGGGTGCGTGAGTCAGAGCTTCGGTGGGGAAAGCCTTCATGCCGCAGACAACAATCTGCCAATCTTTTCCGAGTCCATCCGTCAGGCGGTTTAAGTTCCAATCCGGTCCGAGACATTGCACCAGACCTTCTTTTCCGTCTACAACGTGGGCGGGGCCGTGATAGCCTTTCTCCGCCAGCAAGGCTGCCTGCACACCGCACTGAGTGGCCATCGGATCCACGGTGTTTTTCATCATTGTGAGTTTCCCGGCGGTCACGCAGCCGAGAGTCATGGAATGCGACGCGGAGATGCCGACGGCATGCGTAAGCTGTTCGGCGTTCAGTCCGATCATTTTACCCGCCACCAGC
>RPQS01000135.1 GCA_003818605.1 Candidatus Zhuqueibacterota bacterium
CAACAGCGGGGCGATAATCGAGGCGGACGTGTACGTGGCGAGGAAAAGATAAGGGGAAAGGATGAAGGATGAAGGATAAAGGATGAAGCAGAAGGGATGAGGGCGGAGGGATGAGGGATGAAAGAAAATGAGAAATTAGAAAATGAAGGGTAGGGACATGGCCTGCCATGTCCGAGTGGGTAATAGTACCAGCCAAGCAAATAATAAAGGCGGGGTGACTCTGGAGAGTCACCACCGGGGATAGAGCCGCACAGCAGTGCGCAATTCAGATTATGACCCCCCTTCTATTCCCCCCTTATTCTAAGGGGGGATGTAAAGATGAAACGAAGGTTGGTATACTTTTTCCACGCGAGGGGTGAGGGCACCCGCTCGCGGCGGATATGAAATTGTTTGTTCCGGCAGGATCGCAGATCCTGCTCGGCGGAGGAAAGATTCCGGGCAGATCAGGGGATCTGCCTCGGCGTAGAAGGAGAGCAATCCATGCAAACTCGTCAACTTGGCAATACTGATCTTCATTTGAGTGAGATCGGATTCGGGGCGTGGGCGGTGGGCGGTGGCGGATATGCCTTCGGCTGGGGCGAACAGGACGACCGCGAATCCATCGCCGCCATTCATTGCGCGCTGGAACTGGGAATCAACTGGATTGACACCGCTCCCGTGTATGGCTTGGGCCACAGCGAAGAAGTGGTGGGCAAAGCCATTGCCGGAAGGCGAAACGAAGTGATCATCGCCACCAAATGCTCGCTCGTGTGGGACGAAAACCGCAACATCGGCAACAGCCTGCGCGCGGAGAGCGTGAAGCGCGAATGCGAAGAGAGTTTGAAGCGGCTGAAGATTGACACGATTGACCTCTATCAAATCCATTGGCCGAGCGACAGCGAACACATCGAAGAGGGCTGGCGCGCGATCGGCGATCTGATCAGCGAAGGCAAGATCCGCTATGCGGGTGTGTCGAACTTTCAATATGAAATGCGGCACATGCATAACACGCAAGCGATCCGCCCGATGGCTTCGCTGCAAGGCGCGTACAGCATGCTGCGGCGCTATCCGGAAGGCGAGCCGTTCGATTACCTGCGCGAGCAGAAGATCGGATTCCTGGCATACAGCCCGATGCAGGCGGGAATTCTCACGGGGCGGTTCAGCATGTCACGCGTCGCGCAAGACGACTGGCGGAGAAACACGCCGGAATATAAGGAACCGAATCTTTCCATAAACCTTGCGCTCGTGGAAGCCTTGCGGCCTATCGCGGCGAAGTACGGCAAAACCGTAGCGCAGCTTGCGCTGGCGTGGGTGCTGCGCAGACCGGAAGTGACCAGCGCGATAGTGGGCGCACGGCGGCCGTCGCAAATTGAAGAGACCGCCAGCGGCGCGGGCTGGAATATTTCGCATGAAGACCTCGGCGAGATTGATGAGCTCTTAGAAGAGCGCAAGGAACGAGTGATTGCCTCGAATGGGTATTTGTCGCCGAAGGAACCCTAAGGAAAAGGATGAAGGATAAAGGATGAAGGATGAAGAAGACGTGAGACCGGAGACTTGAGACTTGAGGAGGGACAGAGATGAAACCAATTTTGATTCGCTGCTCGTGGCCGTTGGATGATGAACTGATGGTTGCCTATCACGACGAAGAGTGGGGCGAGCCGGTGCATGACGACCGGAAGCTTTTCGAGTTCATGGTGCTGGACGCGATGCAGGCGGGATTGTCGTGGAAGACGGTTCTGCATAAACGCGAAAACTTCCGCAAAGCCTTTGCCGATTTCGAGCCGGCCAAAGTCGCGCGCTTCACGGAAAAGAAAATCGAAAGGCTGCTGACCGATCCGGGCATCATCCGCAACCGGCTGAAAGTTCAGTCGGCGGTTACGAATGCAAAATGTTTTCTGGACGTGCAGAAGGAATTCGGCACGTTCGATAAATATATCTGGCAATTCACGGGCGGCAAGACGAAACACAATCAGTGGAAAACCGAAAAACAGATTCCCGCTTTTTCGAAAGAGTCCGATGCGATGAGCAAGGATCTGAAAGAACGCGGGTTCAAGTTTGTCGGTTCCACGATCTGCTATGCATTCATGCAGGCGGCGGGAATGGTGAACGACCATTTGGTCACGTGCTTCCGCTACCCGCAACTCAAAGGTAAATAAGATGAGCGACGAACCTGTTATTTTCCCTCCGCTATTCTACGAGGTTTTCGGAAACCTGCCGCGGCAAGGGCCAGGCGGCGATGCATACACGCTGAAGGCGTTATCCCTGATTCCGAACAAGGAAAGCATACGCGATATTCTGGACGTGGGCTGCGGCAGCGGCGCGCCGACGATGGTTTTAGCGCGGAACACAACCGCGAACATTGTCGCGCTGGACAACTGTCCGCCGTTTCTTGAAACGCTGCAGAAGACCGCGCAAGAATCCGGATTCGACAAGCGCATCCGCTGCGTGAACGGCGATATGTCGAAACCGGAGTTTGCTCCCGACAGCTTCGATCTGATCTGGTCGGAAGGTGCGATTGCTTGCGTCGGTTTCGAACAAGGGCTGAAAATCTGGAAGCCGCTCTTGCGAGCGAACGGCTGCGTAGCCGTGACGGATCTTTGTTGGTTTACCGAGAATCCGCCTAAAGAGATTTACGACTACTTAACCGGTTTTTATCCGGGAATGATGTCGGCGGCAGAATCCCTGAAAGCCGTCGAGCGCGCGGGCTACCGTTTGCTCAATCACTTCTCGTTGCCGAAAGAATCGTGGGCGATGGAATATTTCGCTCCCTTGGAAGTGGAAATCGAGCGCCAACGGCCGCTGCATGCCAACGACACGAAGGCTTTGGAATTGCTGGATGCCTTGCAGTTTGAAGCGGACATGTACAAGAAGTATTCCGATCATTACGGCTACGCGTTTTTCATCGCGCAGAAAATCTAACCTCTCATCGTCATCGTCCCTCAGAAAACCGTGATTAATCCCATGCATATCGTTACCATTTGCGGTTCGCTCCGCAAGGAATCCTACAATCGCAGGCTGCTTGGTCTTGCGGAAGCCGCGCTTGTCGAACTGAAAGCGGAAGTTGATTTCATAGACTTGCGAGAACATCCGCTGCCCTTGTACGACGCGGATATCGAAAGTGAAAACGGCTTGCCGCCGGAGATTTGGAAAATCAAGGCACGAATCGCGGCGGCGCAGGGAATTGTGATTGCCTCGCCGGAATACAACGGTTCGATTCCCGGCGCGCTCAAGAACATGATTGATTGGACGTCACGCGGCGAATCGCAGCCGTGGGCAGTGAAAGTCATCGGGCTGATGGGTGCGACGACGGGGATGTGGGGCACGCAGCGGATGATGCCGCATCTCAGGCAGTCCTTTCAGATTCTCGGCGGGCTGGTGATTCCGCAGCAGGTCAATGTGCGCGAAGCGGGCAAGGTGTGGAATGCGGAGGGCATACTGCTCGATGAAAAGCTGCCGGGAAGCGTGGAAAAGTTTGCGCGGGAATTCTTACAGACGGTTCAAAGAGTCAAGGGACAATAAGCGGCAAGGGATGCTTTGACAAACAACGAAGGGGAAGCATGTGCGCACACTAGCTATAATCATTGTACTATTGATGACTGTGCTGAAGGGGCACGCGGAGGAATTTTCGCCCTACTTCTGCGCTTCCGCACATGTTGGCGACGTTTATCGTTTCAAAAGCGTGAACACAAAGCTGGAATTTAATTACGAACGCCCCTTCTTGGGTGGTGGATCGCAATTCGAAGCGGGAATCACATCTGAATCTAACAGCTATTACATTGCCTATTATCATTTCTCGTCCGACGATTATTCGACGTTCGAAAGCGGTTTCGGATGGCATCATAACTGGGAACGATTTGAGTGGCATACAAACACGGCTTGGACCTGGAAGGAAGAGCTCATCGCCATCGGTGGGCGCTTGCATTTGAACAGTGGGAGACATTTTAAAGTGCAGCCGATCATCGGCATTGGCATTATGTTATGCCAATCGCGACTGACATCTGACCGACAATACGCGTATTACGACACGAGTGGTAATGCGGTCTATACGTCGCACTGGCGTACGTCGCACTGGTCGGATGTGTACCCAGGGCTCTGCACGGAATTCGGATTTCTGATTCACGTAGCGAAATCCGTGGATGTTAACATGCTTAGCCAGCTTCACTGTTTCTGGACAGAACTCCCTGGTGATGTCGGCACGAAAAACGAATATTTCGTTGTCGCACAGTCATTGCAATTGGGCATATTGTATTCGTTTAAATAGATATTGTGTAACACAGTTCTAAGAAACAAAAACTACTTATGTGTATTCCATGAATAAAGAGCTGATTCACTCATTCTCCGCAAAATGGAAAAGGTTTTTCGGCGACGCGGAGCTGCCCGTCACATTCGAATACGCGAACGACTTGCACGGCGCGGAAGCCGTGATCGCCGCAAGCTCCTTTCAATGCTTCATCGCTTATCTGGAGCGGGTGCGGGCGGGAGAATCTCTGGCGTTCGGAACGAAGTCGTTTGCCTGCGCCGGAGGGAGATATTATACGGGATTCGCGCCGCGTTTGCGTTCGGGAATCGCGGAATTTTTATCGTGCGATGCAAAGGGCGAAGGCGGACGCTACAAGAGAAATCCAGTGATCGCGCAGAGGGCGATTGATTCCGTGCCGTGGGAAGCCGCGCCCGCAGCGTATCTGATCTTCAAACGCTGGGATAAATTGACGGCAAGCGACAATCCCGAAGCGGTGATCTTTTTCGCGGAGCCGGACGTGCTGGCGGGTTTGTTCACGCTGGCAGGATATGATGAACCGGACGTGCACGGCGCGCTGATTACTCCCTTCAGCAGCGGTTGCGGCAGCATCGTGCTTTGGCCGCATCACGAAGCGAAGCAAGATCATCCGCACGCGGTTTTAGGAATGTTTGACGTGAGCGCGCGGCCGCACGTACCCGCAAATACGCTTACCTTTGCCGTGCCGATGAAAAAATTTGAGCGGATGGTCGCAAATATAGACGAGAGTTTTCTGATTACGGAAAGCTGGACAAAGGTACGCAAACGGATCGGATAAAGCCGATGAGATATTTACTTATTATTCTTCTCGCCGCATGGAATGCGGCATTTGCCCAGCCCGGTGACGGGCTGGATTCGCTCTTGAACGTGCAGAGAACGCGGGCGGGCGCGCGTGCGGACACGTTGTTCCAACAGGTAAACTCCAAGAACTCGCCACTGAGGCCGAAGGAAATCGCCGACGTGCGATTCTTGCTGGGTTATCTTCCTCTTGCTGACTTTGCAGCCACCGACATTTTATACGGTGGTTGGCTATGGTGGAATGCTCAGTTCGCCGAGAGAACGCGCACGGAGTTTACGTGGGGTGCGCAGGTATCCGATGAGATGTTCCGCCAATTCGTGCTCCCACACCGCGTCACCCAGGAACCTTACGTTCATGGCTGGCGACCGATGTTTTTCGATGAACTTGCACCGCGAGTGAAAAACCTCTCCATGACTGAGGCCGCGCTGGAAGTGAACCACTGGTGCCATGAACATGCCACGTACCGGCCGAGCGATTCGCGCGATCAGGATCCGCTAACCACGATCAGAGCAGGGGTGGGACGATGCGAGGAGGAAATGATTCTGGCGATCTGCGCGCTGCGGTCGGTGGGAATTCCCGCGCGGCAATGCTACACACCGTATTGGGCGCACACGGACGACAATCACGCGTGGGTGGAAGTGTGGACGGACGGCGAGTGGCACTATTTTGGCGCGTGCGAGCCGGACGTGGCTTTGGATCGCGCATGGTTTACGGACGCCGCTGCGCGCACCATGCTGGTGGTCAGCACGTGCTACGGCAAATACAAGGGCGAAGAACCGGTCTTGCGCGAAGTGGGCAGGACCACGCTCATCAATTCGACGGCGGTCTATGGCAAGACGCACACCGTGCAAGTCAAACTTGAGGATCATAGCGGCCAACCCATTGCCAAACAGCCGGTGGTCTTCAGCCTGTTCAATTACGGTTCGATTCTGCCTGCGATCTCTCTCGAAACGGACAGCAGGGGCGAAGTCGGTCTAGTATGCGGTCTCGGTGATTGGTTCATCAGCGCGGGGAAGGAAGAGAAAGCTGTGTTCAAATACATCTCCGTTACCGATACGAATGTGATTCTGCGCTTGCAACATCCGGATTCCATGCGTACCATGAACTCCGTCGAATTCACGCCGCCGCCCGCTATTCAGAGATCCGACAGTGTAAAGCCCGACAGCCTGTTCGCCTGCCGCCTTTCCAACGAAGATAAAATTCGTGAGAGCTTTTGGAAAACCTGGGCGGTTGAGGAGGGTATTCAAATTGACTCGGCTTGCTGGAAACCGGATTCGTTGCTCGTATCAAAACTGCTTTCTAAAATCGGCCTTGACAGCGCGAATCTCTATTCTTGTTTTATAAGTGCGCGCGGGAACTGGGGAAACCTATACAAATATCTCTTTCGGACATACCCGGAAATTGACGAAGAGGGATTCACATACCCGGATAAAGCAAGACAAGCAAGATTTGAAATTGTACGCGGTGGAGCCTATGGTGTTCGCGCTCGATGGCAATTTCTTCAGCAGTTGACGGACAAGGACAAGCGCGATTTCACATTTGACGTTCTCGATGATCACAGCATGCATATAACACTTGAACACGAAACAATGGAAGGTTGTGAGGGATTCTATTGGAGGGTATATGATCTTGAGCTCTCTGGACCATCGCACGGCGAGAGCCCCGATGTCCCCGGTATGCACGAGTTTACGGAAAAAATGCACAGCACAACCTGCGCCCGCTTCGAGAAATACCCCGTCGCTCCCCGTATAGACAAGGAACCCTCACGCGCGTGGCGAGGAAGTCTTGTAACGTTTTTACGAGCGAATAAAAAGCTGATCTCGTCAAGAGGCGACAAGGTGATGATGAAATGGCTCCGGGAAAATATTGTGATTGATAAAGACCGTGACCGCTTGGGGCCGCCGCTGACTCCCGCCGAATGTCTTGAACTAAAACGCGGAACGGTGGATGATATCGAGCGGCTGTATGTCGGCCTCTGCCGCGTGCGCGAAATCCCGGCCCGGTTCGATCCGGTTTCCAACTCTCTGCAACGTTGGGAGAAGAACAACTGGCTGAACGTGGATTTAGGAATCCGCGAAAAACGCAAAGTAACGGCAACGGGAATTCTCATACTCAAGCCCGCCGATTCAGACAGTGCGACGCTGAACGCCCGCTTCAACCGCGAGTGGGGTGTGCAGGTGTGGCGGACGGATCACTTCGAGGACGTGGATTTGGGATTCGAGTCTCCGCTCGGCAAACAGATGAATGCGGAATTGTCGGAGGGACTTTACTTATTGACCAGCGGCGCGCGCCGCAAGGACGGCTCGGCCACCATTCGGCTCGAGTGGTTCAACGTGAAAGCGGGGAAAGAAGTTAAGGTGGAGATGAGAATGCCGAAGGAAACGATGAAGGAGGAATGATGAATGATGAACGGAAGAAAATGAGAAATGAAAAAGCGGAGTATTTCTATTGTAGGGACAGGGCGGCTTGCCATGTCCGTTATTCTTTTAATGGCGCTGCGGGCGCGCGAAGCGGGATCTCGCCTTTGGTGGAAGAGCGCGGGGCAAGGACGGCACGGGCGGCGAGAAAGCTTGACATAATCGGCGAAGATTCGTATCTTCTTATTGAAGGGGATGGAGTCCCCCGTTAAGTGCCTTTAGGCTGATGACTCCTGCCGACTGGAATTCGTCATCCGGCAGGGTCATTTTGTTTTATACCCGCTGCCAAGCGGGCTTTTTTATGTATGCCTGTTTTGTGAGATTTTCGGGAGATGATCATGCAATTTCCTTTTGCGGTCGCTTCATTGTGGCTGCTTTTAGCGGTGGTGTCCGCGGTTATCGGCAATCATCTGCGGATTTCCGTCGCGTTGGTGGAAATCTGCATTGGTGTTATCGGCGGAACAATTGCCGAACACTATTGGGGCATTGAAGCGATGGGCGGCGACACCGACTGGCTCCGTTTTCTGGCCGCATCGGGAGCGATACTCCTGACATTTTTAGCGGGAGCGGAACTTGAACCGTCGGTGATTCGCTCCAAGCTGAAAGAGGTGTCGGTGATCGGCATTATCGGATTTCTAGCTCCGTTTCTTGGCTGTTGGGCGGTGGCGCGTTTCGCGCTGGGTTGGAGCGGTCCGGCCAGTTGGCTGTGCGGTGTCGCGCTTTCCACCACCTCGATGGCGGTTGTCTATGCGGTTATGTTGGATACGGGATTGAACCGCACCGGTTTCGGCAAGGGAATTCTCGGTGCGTGTTTCGTCAATGATTTAGCAACCGTCATTGCGCTGGGCCTTATTTTCGCCCCGTTCACGTGGAAGACAATTGTTTTCGTTGCCGTTTGCGTGCTGATGATTTTCTTTTTATCCCGCATCACGCACTGGTTCACGAAGTATTATGCGAATCGCACCGCGGCGATCCGCGCCAAATGGGTGCTGTTCGTACTTTTTGCATTTGGATCGGTGGCTTTGTGGTCGGGGAGCGAAGCGGTTCTGCCCGCGTATATTGCGGGCATGGTGTTGGCGGGATCTGCGGCTCGCGATAACATGTGGATTCGGAGAATGCGCACGCTGACCGTGGGATTTCTGACGCCGTTCTATTTTCTGCGTGCCGGAGCCATTGTCTCCGTGCCGGCTTTAATTGCCGCGCCGCTCGTCTTTGTCGCGCTCTTGGGCGGAAAAGTCGGATCGAAAATCTTCGGCCTCTATCCGGTCGTCGCTCAATTCAGACAAGAGAAAAATGAACGCTGGTTCTACACGCTGATGATGTCTACCGGCCTGACGTTCGGCACGATCTCCGCGCTTTACGGTTATTCGCACGGCATTGTGGATCGCGACCAGTATTCATTTTTAGTGGGCGTGGTTATCGCCAGTGCAGTCATTCCCACGTTGATCGCCACTTTACGTTTTCTGCCCAAACACCTGATATCGAAAACGGGAATGCGGACGGCGGTCGCTCATCAAGAAGATATGACCGATGAATGAGAATACTGCCGCAGAATACGCGCGAGAAGTAAGAACACACCTCTCGGCGCACCTTGAGGTGGATGCGTCGCGGAACCCCCCTTGATCCCCCGGTTAAACGGAGGGAGAGATAAGCCAGCCGCCGCGAACATAGAGATTCTGGACTCCCGTAAGAACGGTGTCCAGAATGACCGAGAGGATCTGATAGCTCGGCACGGTGATACCATTGCCGGTCAGGAGACCGACAACGGCGAGCCATAGGATAGTGGGTGAGATATATGTTTCCTCTTGACTTTATTCCTCAAAATTCATACTATTACAGGTCACGGATGAGGGACGTGCACAAATCCGGCCTAATGTTTTCAATACTTTGCGCCCATAGCTCAACTGGATAGAGCGTCTGGCTACGGACCAGAAGGTTTGGGGTTCGAATCCCTATGGGCGTACAACGATGGCGGACCATCCTCTCCCCCCCGAAAAATCCCCTCCCAAAGCCCCCTTTGAAACCTTTGGACAACCCGATCATGAACACTGGATGCGGGAGGCCCTGAAGGAAGCGAGGCTGGCCGAGGCCAAGGAGGAAGTTCCCATCGGTTGTGTGATCGTGCACAACGGAGTGGTCATCGGCCGCGGTCATAACCAGACCGAATCGCTGCAAGATCCGACGGCGC
>RPQS01000136.1 GCA_003818605.1 Candidatus Zhuqueibacterota bacterium
GAGCAGCTTGCCGCCGAGACCGCGCACTTCCGCAGGCTTTAATCCGGACGCGACCGCGATTTTGTAATTTTTCTCCGCCGCAAATTGCAGCACCGCGCGCAGTTCCTCTTCGCCGGCGGGTTCTACGACGGCGGCGGGAAGATCACTCTTGCCGAGCGTCCCCTGCAGAAATGCTAACATTTCTTTCGGATTCGTATGCAGGCGGCCGTCGCGGAGTTTTTCGCGCAATTTTCCAAAGCGATCAAATAGAGCCACGCTACGGTTTCTCCTTTTTATCCGCTTTCGTCGCGGGAGCCGGAGTTTCTGTTTTGGGTGCGGGAGCGGGAGCGGCTGGAGCTGAAGCGCTGTCGGCCAAACTCTTTTCCGCTTTTTCGGCTTTATTTTTCGCCGCGGAGCTGCCGCCGCCGCCGGAACGGCCGTAATCGGTGAGATAAAATCCGCTGCCTTTAAAAATCAAACCGGTGCCACCGGAAATCAGCCGATGCGCATGACCGCCGCAGATCGGGCAGCAATCGAGCGGCGCGGCCACGATACTTTGAAACTCTTCGAAGGTATGACCGTTTTCACACTGATATTCATACGTAGGCATGACAAACCATCCGTTTGAAATCGCCATTGTCCGCCATAGGCGAGATCTCGCTTGGCGGACCGGTCAGGAGACCGACAACGGCGGCGTGCTTATATGTTTAGAATTCATCCTGCCAAAGCAGAATGCGAAAGCGGTCTCCCGCCCGTTTATAGAGCGTGAACCGCGCAAAACCGATGAGCGGCGAGAATTCATCCAGAATGAGCTGATACTGCGCGCGGATTTCCACCAGACTATCCGTCGCGGCAATGGCTTCCACTTCGGACGAAAGACCTCCCCAGATCAGCGAGATACTGTGAATACTGCGGAACATGCGGGCGGTGGCACGGAGATCGGTTTCGCGATACCAGCCCTCTGTGCGTTGCAACTCGGGATCGTAATACTGAAATTGAAACTGCTCGTCCAAGAGTTCCGCGTATTGCAGAGAATCGGCAAGACGGTAGGAGGTTTCGAAATTCTGCAGCAAACCGCCGACGGTGGAAGCGTCGGTCCACAGCGATTCTCCTCCGCCCCGCAGCGAGGGAGCGAACGGATTCACGCAGCTTCCCGTAAAAATAAAGAGAAGCAGCGCGCCGGTCAGCGCACCAGCGATTTGAAATCGCTCCACGTCGCTTCGTCCTCCGTGCGGGTGTCCCGCCATCGTTCGATTTGCCAATAGCCGTCGCCGCCGACGCGCAATGTGAAATCCGCCGTGCCCGCGAAACGATGCGGCACACCGGACAACGCCACTCCCGCGGCCAATTCATAGAGCGAATGAATCTGCGCGCTGTCGCCGATCATGGTCACTTCCGGCGTCGTAAAAATTACGGAAAGCATGCTGTCACTGGAAAGCGTACCCTCGCTGAACAGCCGGTTTATGTGCTGTGATTCGTCCGCGTAGTCCCATCCCGCCAGAGCCGGATCGCGTGAAAGAGCCACGGCGTCCGCTTCGAAATGGAACAGCGTTGAACTAAATGAGCGCAGATAGTTCACGGCGTCGCGTTCGATGAGCGCGGCGCGCATGTTGTCGAGCACGTCCATCGGAATGCGCGGAGTTTCCCAGGTATTGCGACCACTCACGGGCGATTCCGGATCGCGCGTGGAAAACAAATCGCATCCGGTTAGGCCGAACAGCAAGATCGCTATGATGAGTAAATGGGTAATCCGCACGAAATTATCTCACGAGAAAATACGTGATGATCAGAACCGGAAGCAGGAACGGCAGCGTGTATTTGTAAATGTACTCGATAAACGTCGGAGTTTTCACACCCGCGTGGTCGCAAATGGATTTGACCATGAAATTCGGGCCGTTGCCGATATAGGTGGCGGCTCCGAAAAATACCGCCGCAATGGAGATCGAACGCAGCATGTGGCTGTGGGTGGCGATCCAATCCAGAATATGCGTTTTATCGTCCACGGAAAAGCCTTCCAATCCCATGGCCGCGGCGAGGAAATTCAGATAAGAAGGGGCGTTGTCGAGCATAGAGGATGTAATACCGGTTGCCCAATAGAAGCCGCCGGGCGACGTCAATCCGATTTGTGATGCATTGACCGCGAGCCAATCCAGAGTCGGAACCATAGCCGCAAAAATACCCGCAAAGAGAATGGCCACTTCCTGAATCGGGTGGAAATTGAAGTTGTTGCTCGCGTGGATTTTCTTTGGTGTGGCGAAGTACGAACCGGCGGCCGCAGCGAGCATAATCACTTCGCGAATCCACACTTGATCTTCGGGAAGATACGCGCCCAACAAGACCGCGCCCAGAATCAACCCCAAGAAAACGAAATTGATCTGGCCGTCAATGTTCACCCAATCGCGCATGCGCGCGAATTCCTGCTCGGGAGCCGATTGCTTGCGAAAGTGACGGGTATCCAGAACGTAGAACATGACCAGCAAGAGAACAATGGCGATCAGCCATTTGTACCACAGTTCCTGAATCACCCAGAAAAAGGGAACGCCCTTTAGATAGCCGAGGAACAGCGGCGGATCACCGACGGGAGTCAGCGCGCCTCCGCAGTTGGAAACGATAAAAATAAAAAACACCACATGAAACGGAGCAAATCTCCACTGATTTCCGCGCAAGAAAGGACGGATGAGAATCATGGAGGCGCCGGTGGTGCCAACCAGATTGGCCAGCACCGCACCGATAGCCAGCAGAAGCACGTTCTGCGCGGGAGTGAACACTCCGAACAAGCGGATGTGAATCCCGCCCGAAACCACAAAGAGCGAACCGATTAAAACAATAAACGCGAGATACTCGTGCCCAGTGGAGATCATGCGTTCGGCGTGTCCGAAAAAGAAAATGTAATAGATTGCGGAAAGCGCGCCCAGCGGCAGCACGACCAGCGGATATTTTTTCGACCACCAATCCGGCGCGATGAGCGGAAAAGTTGCGATGCTTAAAAGAATCAAGACAAACGGCAAAGACCAGATCAAGGGCGGCGCAACCAGCGTGGATACACCTGTTGATAAAAGTGGGAGCATGGCGGTAATTGTCATGCGATCTCCGGATTTGCCTGCAACTGCTTGAGAAGCTCGTCTATAGTTAGTCGCAGTGAGACCAGCATCAACCTGCGCAAAGATTCGGACTGGCGCATTTCAAGGGGAATTTCGATGTGCAGTGCAACGCGCGCGACTTCGGTGCGGATGGATCCGGATTTGCGCGCGGCATCCGCCGACAAACGCAGTTCGTGCAACGGAGCAATTTTCATGGCCGGCAAGAGCGGCCGTTTCTCCCGAAGCGAATTGTAGAACTGAAAAAGATCCGCAGCTAACTCTTCATTCACGCCTGCCGTCGCGATTTCGAGATCGGGAGTGCGGTGATGCGAATGAAATTCAGCAAGCAAATCCACCGGCAAGGATGCGCGTCCCGACGCTTCACGTATAGCGGTCAGATACTGCTCATGCACGGCGCGCGCGCGTTCGGATTCGTATTCCGTACGGCCGGGGCCATCCGACTCCGTGGGACGGTTCACGTGAATATGCCGTCCGATGGAAACAGGAATCGTGGCCGCGTGTTGATCGCGGAAATTCTTCGCAACGACCCAGCCGATGTGCAGCCGTCGCGCGATGCGGTTGCAGAAATACTCCGACCAATTGTCGAAACTCACGTGCGGAGCCGCGGCCACTGCGGCAACGGGCAGCGAACAAATACCGCGGACCTGAATCTCCGCCGGAATCAATTCGCATAAAAGGTCGGCAGCCTGCACACGCGTGAGATTTTGGCCGCCCAAAGCGGGAAACTCTTGCGCGTTACCGCCGAGAAAGGCGAACAACTGATTCTTCAGGTCATCCGCCACCAGCGCAGAACTGAGCAGTCGTTCAAGAAGTTTCACCCGGTATGCCCGCGCGTTTTGCCTGCGAGTTTTTCATAGCGGTCAAACGATTCGAGAATGTCGGACGGTTGGTAGCCGAAGCCGTCGTCCGTCAAGGTTACAACGCGCCGCGATGCGATATCTTCGCGCGAAGCCCACATAAAATCGCTGTGTTCTTCGCTGAGCACAACCGCCGAGTTTGCCGCTTCCGCCAAGTAATTGACACAGAGCAGAGTCGGCTGACGGCCATCCATGCTTCCGAACCACACATGAGCCAAGCCGATGATCGCGATGTCGAGTCCGGTCTCCTCTTTTACTTCGCGGCGCAAGCCGGAAAGCGGATCTTCTTCCACATTCAAGCGGCCGCCTGGCGGAGCAAACGCTACCGGAGAGTTCACTCGCTTCAAGAGCAGAACGCGTCCGTCGTGAAAGATGTACGCTCCCACGGCCACGCGATGCGTATGCGGCGACGCGGTCACTTTTTGATTTTCTCGACGACGGCTCTGGCCATCTCCATGGTTGTGGCTTTGCCGCCCATATCGTACGTGCGCACTTTGCCTTCGGCGATCACAGCGGCAACGGCGTTTTCGAGCCGCACAGCCTTCTCGTTTTCACCCAGCCATTCCAACATCATTTTAGCAGCGAGAATGGTGGCAATCGGATTGACCTTGTACATGCCGGTATACTTCGGCGCGCTGCCGTGCGTGGGTTCGAACACCGCGTAGTTATCGCCGATGTTGCCCGCGCTGGCAAAGCCCAAGCCACCGACCAATTGCGCGCAGAGATCGGAAAGAATATCGCCGAACATATTTTCGGCGACGATGATGTCGTAATCGAAGGGATTCTTGACCAGCCACATGCACTGCGCGTCAATGTTGGTTTCATAGAGCGGAATCGAGGGATACTCTTTCGCCACTTCGCGCGCGGTGCGCACCATGAGGCCGCCGGTTTCGCGCAGTACGTTGGGTTTGTCGCACACGGTCACAGAACGACGGCCGTGCCGCTTGGCGAATTTGAACGCTTCCTTGACAATACTGTGGCAGCCCTGCCGCGACATGATGCGCAGCGTGACGGCGAGATTTTCGAGCCCGTACTCGCCGAACTGCTTCATCTTGGGCTTCACGCACAGCGCTTCATACACGTTTTGCGGCAGCGGATGAAATTCGATGCCGCCGTACATGCCTTCCGTGTTTTCGCGGAAGACGACGATGTCAATGCCCTCTTTGTAGTTGAGGGGATTGCCCGGATAGGCTTTCGTAGGCCGGATGTTGGTGTGCAGGTTGAGCTGCTGGCGCAGTTTGACAATCGGAGAGAAGTAATCGAATCCTTTGCCGCGCAGAGCCGGATCGAGTTCGGCGTTCGCTTCGTCGCGCGGTTTGGAGGTGATCGCGCCGAACAGCGCGCACTCGGTTTCCTTGAGAACTTTCAACGTGCGGTCGGGAAGGGCATTGCCCTCCTTGCACCAGAATTCCCAGCCGATGTCGCCGTGCGGATAGTCCGCGTTGAATTCTACTGCGTCGAGACAGAGTTTGGCCGCTTCCATTACTTCGATGCCGACGCCGTCACCGGGAAGCCATGCGATGGAGTGTTTGGACATGGGGGATTCAGAGGGTTTGTGGGTGTATGGGAATGTGTGATTTTTTCGTGTTACGTTTGTTCGTTGAGCGGGGGGCCTCACCACATCCGTCTTTAACAAGATCTCACTATCGCAGACCGGAATCTATTTTTTTAATTCTGTTATTCTCTGATTCCGGCAGGATCGGCGATCCTGCTCGGCGGAAAAAATCATATCACTCTTCTGCGCGGCCGGAAGATCGGCCAGTACCAGAAGACGGGGACGGCCAGCAGAATCGAGAGCACGAGCATGATGTGCGCAAACGGATTATTGAACATCAGCGAAGCCGAGCCGATGCCTAAAACAAGCATGAAGAGAGCGGAACGCCAGGCAATCGCCCACGCCAGCGGTTCGCCGATGCGCAGGCCGCGTCCGGCAATCGTGGCCATCCAGCCGCCGAAAATCGTGGCCAGACCCGCGGCGATATACATGAATAAAAACACGCGCGTCTGTTCGGGCATTAAAAGAGACATCCACCCGCTCTTCATGACGAACGGCGTAGCCGCGCAGTGAATGATCCCCAGCACCATGATGAGAATTCCCACCGTCTGAATCCAGCCCGTCGCGAATTGCCTGCGTTCCATGTGCGTTGCCCCATATGGTAAAATTCTATCCTAACTCGGTTCGCAGTCTTTTACGGAAAATGAGTACGGAAATGGTGACGAGCAGCGCGGCCATGCCGGTCAGCACCGCACATTCAAATAAAATGCCGGAGACTCCCTGCGCACGCCAGAAGACATCCAGAAAACCCTGCATCGCCCAATGCACGGGAGTGAATGCGCCGAAAGAACGCACGACTTTGGGAATCATGAAACTCGGAAACATCGCGCCGCCCACCGCCGACATGGCCAAGATGAGCGTGATCTGAAAGCCCACGGCCTGCTCTTCGCTGCGGCTGATGGCAGCGATGAACAATCCCACCCCGCTCATCACCAGTGACGAACAGACTATCACGAGCAGAAGGGCGAATGGATGCGCGAAAATGTTGAGACCGAAAATCACGCGGCCGTAGAGCATCATCACGATGAGCTGTCCGCCGCCCAGAAGCACCGCGTAGAAATATTTCGAAAAGAGCAATTCGCCCGGCGAGACGCCGCACACGCGCAAGCGGCTGCCCGTGCCGTAGCGCATTTCGCGCAGAAGCGACGCAGCAATCGCGCCGACCGCGAACAGCATGAACATGACGGCCAGTCCTGCGACACTCTGGGCAACTCCGCTGTTGCCGGTGTTCTTCCCGACAACCGCTTCGCGCTTCACCTTGAACATGCCCGTGAAGGCTTGGTCCATGCTGAAAGTGCTGCTGTCGGTTTTCCCCGTGGAATCGGGATCCTTGCCTAAAATCATGTTGTCGGGAAAACTCAATCCCATCGGCATGGAATCCGGAAGATCCATGCCGTAATTTTTTTCGACGGCGGCGCGAATGTCGCCGCCAAAAGCGAGAGCACGCAGCGAATCGGTATCCATGCCGGATTTCATCATGGCCTGCGGCATTAAACCGGGATACGTGGAAAACACCTGCCGCTGCAGCATTCCCGACAACACTCCGGCGGTGAACGGATCGCGCGGATCCTCCAAAATGAACAGCCGCACTTCGCCTTTTTTCAGGCCCTCGGAAAAATCGCGCGGCACGATGAGACCGGCGCTGTTTTTTCCGCTCGCGACGCGCTGGCGGATGCGCACGCTGTCGAGCCGGGTGGTGTCGCTCTTCAGCCGTTCGTAGATTTCGATTTCATCGAGCTTGTTCAGATCGCGGAGCAAGCGCGCACCGGCGGGACCCTGATCTTCGTTCACGGCCAGAACGGTCAGCTCCTTCATCGCTTCGCCGCTGCCGCTGAAGATCATGCCGAAAACCAGAATCATCACGGCGGGAACGACAAAACCCAGACCGACGGCTACGGGATCAGCCCAGAAAATTCGGAAATCTTTTCCGATGAGTGTGAAGATGCGGCGAATCAATCCCGTAACTCCGTTCCGGTTAATTGCAGGAAGAGCGTTTCCAGATTCGCGCCTTTGATTTCCAGCCGCTCGAAACGCAGGCCGCTTTGGTTGATGCGCGTAATCAGCGCGCCGAGATCAGAATTCGCGCGCGGCACGTAGTCCGCGTAATCGTCATGCGGCGTGCATTCTACGCCGTCCATTGCCGGAAGTTTTTGCTGCTCGAATGCTCCGTGCACGCGCACAAAGCGCGGCAGTTTGACTTTGGCGAGCAGATCGGACAGCGAACCTTCGGCAAGCAAGCGGCCGTGATCGAGAATGCCGATGCGCTGGCAAAGCCGCTCGGCTTCCTCCATGTAATGCGTGGTGTAGATGATCGTTTTGCCGGATGCGTGCAGTTCCGAAAGCAAGCCGAAGATTTTCGCGCGCGATTGCGGATCCACACCCACGGTCGGTTCATCAAGCAGCATGACGGGCGGATCGGCCAGCAGCCCCACGGTCAGATTCAGCCGCCGCATCATTCCGCCGGAAAATGTTTTCACTTTGGATTTCGCGCGATCCTCAAGTCCCACCCACTCCAAAACCTGCGCGCTGCGCGCGGAAAGCTGCGCGCCGCGAAGTCCCATTACCGAACCGAACACTTTTAAATTTTCGCGCGCGGTCAGCACCTCGTAGAGCGCGATTTCCTGCGGCACGACGCCGATGATTTGCGCGTGGCCGTTGGCCGCGTGGATTTCCAGTTCGCCCGAGTCCGCCGTCAGCAAGCCGGAAAGAATGCGCAGCAGCGTGGTCTTGCCCGCGCCGTTGGGTCCCAATAGGCCGTAGAACTCCCCCGCGCGAATCGCAAGATTCACGTCTTGCAGAGCAACGACGGAGCCGAAGGTTTTGCTGAGGTTGTGGGCGGTGATGGAAAGCAAAATCCTATTTCCCTTTCAACCTTTCGGCTCGATTTATCGCGATAGGAACACGTTTATCACGAACACTGACTTGTCCCGGCGTGGCGTTTCCGCAAGCTTGAACCTGATAGTAATATCGAGGATAGGCGGTGACAAAAACCGAATCTATATAGCTTGTGTTGCTGGTGGTATCAATCGGCGTGTATGGTCCTTGAAATCTTGGCGATCCGAGAATAAAATACATTTCGGCCTGGTACGGATATCCCTCTATCGTTTCTGTTACTTCGTTCCAGTCCAATTTCACCGTCCCGCTTACACAGTGTATAATGGTCAAGCTGTCAACGTAAGCAAGAGTCGTATCACAACCTGATTCGCCGCGATAGAAGTGAACCAATTCCGCTTCACCGGGCTGTAACACAACATCCAAGTAGCGAATGGCGCACCCTGGAACGCGTTCGGCGCAAGGCGGTGCTGACTTCATAGAATCGCCCAAAATGTAATCTATATAATAGGGCGAATTGATGTGCGCTGAATCAATCTGAATTACAAGTCGTATCTTCCTTCGTTCTTCTTCAAGTGCCCTTCGGTTTACGATAAGGAACCAATAATCATCCAATGTAGGATCGCTTTCATCAATCATTGGATTTCTGAAACGGGACACCTGCACATAGGGATGATTCTCGGCCGTTTGTAACCACCCGTTGCCATCAGGGGGATATGCGACAATTTCTTCCACGCAACGATACGGGTTCCCATACCAGCCGGTATTGGAGGCAATGACATCTCGCTGTGTCGCCGCGTAGATGGAATCCGGATAGTTGCTCTCAAACGCGCGCGAGGCATAGGTCTTGACGAATTCAAGGTTTTCGAGGATGGGGGCGACGCGGAGGATGTCGTTGCAGACGCCTTTCGCGGCGGAGTATCTTTCAGTCGGTTGGAATGATGCACTGGGGTTATCCCACTTGATTAAACCGCCGAAGTTAAAGTTGTACCACATGATGCCGTCCACGTCGCAGGCAACTGCCAGCCAAGCCATCAGTTTGACTTCGTTGGGCGATGGAGTACGGACGGGACAGCAACCATTCGTATCATTCGGCGCATCTTCGTCTCCCGAGATAAGCGCCCAGAATTTATCCTGATGGCCATGATCGCGCCGCCAGTTCCGCAACTGCACTTGATGAAGAAGGTTGAACCAGTGGAAATTGTTCTTGTTGGGAGGCATTTGGATATTTCCCA
>RPQS01000137.1 GCA_003818605.1 Candidatus Zhuqueibacterota bacterium
ACCCTGCTCGGCGAGACATTTCGCGCAGACATGAAAAACCTCCTTTAAATGAAAAACCGCAACCAAGGTCGGTTGCGGTCAACAGAAAAAAAGGAGGCACTCAGCCTGTTACGCTCTGTGACTCGCACCGTTTCCTACGCCGGAATTATCCGGATCAGGTTCAAAGGGTAATCTCAGGCCGCCTTACGGAATTCCGCGGCGACCACCCCTACGGTTGCGTGCACGTAATATACAAGGGATTGGGCTGAAAGTCAAGAATCCATCATATTGGATATCGTAGGATGAATTGTATGTGCATTCTCTTCCTTTCTTATTTACATTGATACTCCCCAAACAATAAGGGCTGTAATGTGGACTACGTGCGATTACAGCAAAACTAAATGCGGGAAATTTCACACATAATTGCCTAATATCTTGACTTTGCGAAAAATATGAGTAAATTATGTGTCTTCATATGACCGAAGCCGAGAACGATTGTTGATTGTTAAATGGAGAGTTAGATCTGATGAAAAAGCAAATTTTGTGGAAGGTCTTAGCGGCGATTCTGCTCGTTTCCACACCTAATTTATTTCCGGTATTTGCCGCCGATGCTTTGCCTTCAGCTACGGAAGCGTGGACGGCAACGTTTACCCAAGATATTGAATGGCAGCGGCTGACCGATGCAGGCTTTCTGATTGTTTGTACGGACAGCGGTTTGTACGGACTGAATCCGGAAACCGGTGCGACGGCTTGGCACATGGAAGAAGCGAAGAGTATTCCTCAGGACTATCTGGAAATCGTAGAGGGAACGCCGTACGCGATTGTCACCAAGAAAGCCGAAACCAAGGGTTCGAAGCTGGAAATCGTGATGCTGGATGTGACGACCGGTCAGGCTCAATGGACCTCAAAGGAATTGGGCATTGCCAACAGCCAAGGACAATTTCTGTATCTGCCGGCGGGCGCGATTATCATTTGCGGAGAGAAACCAAATTCGGGCAAGACCGTGACAGTGATGGCGGATTTGATCACGGGAATACCCATCTGGACGAATGATACATTATTTAAAAAAGATGTTTTGATGTTTCCGATCCGGACTGACAAGACGTCCGGCCGCAAGGGAATCGTCGGCAACCAGCCGCCGGTGGCTTTACCGGACGGCAATTTTCTTGAATTCTGGTCGAAAGCCGGACCACGCAAAATTGACGCGAAAACGGGCAATGTGATTTGGACATCGCCCTTGAAAGTGAAAGACGTTCCGGGGCTGCGAAGGGATTATGCCCCGATTTGCCTGAGTGCGGACGGTCAAATCGCATATGTGCCTCACGAAGGGACGGTGGATGCGATTCAATTATCCGACGGCAAAGTGCTGTGGAAAGAAGGACCGGATCTGCGAAGTAAAGTCGTACAAATGGCTGTGACGCCTCAGGGGCTGGTCGTAAGCGGCGTTTTCAGCCAGAAGACCACCGGGATGAAATTGAATCCGTTGACAAAACAGATGGAAAATAATGTAGCAACCACGAAACCCTATCTGACGGTTATTGATCCGCTGACCGGCAAGCCGAAGTGGAAAAAACCGTTCAAAGATTTGCTGGGTGCAACTCCGTTCGTGATCCGGAATGATCAGGTCGTCATCTTCACGGGAATCGCGCACCGCTCCCTAAAAGCGTTCAACATCAGCGACGGAACCGAAACGGAATTAGTGGAGAAGGTCAAGTTCAAGGGCAACGAGAATCCTAATTCACTGGAACTTGTCGGCGGCAATTTTGTTCTCGCCTCGGATCAGAATCTGATGATGGTGGATACGACCGGGAAAACCGTCTATCACAATTATCACGATGCGCCGGGTTCGGGATTGCTCAAGTTTATCAGTGAGAATGCCGCACCGAGCGTATCCGGCGGCGGGTTTAACAGTTTGGGCTTCTGGAATGTTGACTTGAATCGAGAGACGAAGTTGCAGAGAACGCTGAGTAATCCGATCATGTCAAGACGGATTCAGGCTCTCGAGCAAGCGAAGAATTTTATAACCATGCGGGCGAACCTTGAAGACGGGGCGGAAAAGGGTCCGGGCCTGGTGAAGATTGACAAAACTTCGGGAAACGATGTCAAGTCAATTATTCTGGGCAAAAAGAAGCCGGAATATTTGCACGACGATATCGGCGAACGGCTGTACTTCAGGAAGGATTCCCACACGATCGTGTGCTTCACGTTCTAAGTGAATTTAGATATACGATTGTAACAGGCAGCCCGTTATGCGGGCTGCTTGTGTCTCAGAAAAGGATGAAGGATGAGGGAAGAAAAGAGATACCGGGCACGCGCGAACGCATGCCTCGGCGGAAGAGTAGCCTCCGTCAAGGTGCTTTAATAAAAATGGAACAGGTAGCCTCTGTCGGGAGTTAGAGGATTGTGCGGTCAAGAATTGGCTGAATTAGTTATAATCTAATGGTTTGACTCAAGTAAATGTTCTAAGTAAGTGGCTCGGCTTGAGTTTGGAAAAGGACTTGACAGAAGGCGGAAAATTTTCTATATTAATCAGACAAGTTTAGTCTGATTAGGGAATTGTAACATGTTGGTTTCATTACAAGCAGATTACGCATTGCGTGTATTAGTGGATGTGGCTACCCACCAAGCACGCGGCGTAGCAGTGGTGACGCGGGAGATTGCCGACCGGCAGAAAGTCCCGCGTGTGTTTTTAACGAAGATCGTGGCCCAATTAGCCAGCCACGGCATGCTGCGGACGCAACGCGGCAAAGGCGGCGGTGTCATGCTGGGGAAGACTCCCGAAGGGATCAATCTTTTAGACGTGATTGAGACGTTCGAAGGCAGTCTGCAATTCAACCAGTGTGCGCACGATTCCAAATGCTGCGGATTGTCCGAAGGCTGCGCGATTCGCGGCTTTTGGAAAACCGCGGAAAAGCATTTGAAAGAATTTTTCCGCACGCGAACGCTGTCCGATCTGTTGGCTTCAGGTGAAGAAGACCGGCTCACTGAATCGTTTCAAACATCGGAGAGCCTGCGTACGATTCCGGTGGCGGGCGGCTCGATGAATTAGACGTGCGAAAAAAAGCACATCGCACGATGAGCAGGACTAAGCGTGCGGGGTAAGGACACCCCGCACGGCGTACTATTAAGGAGTGTAGGTTTTGAACGTTCTTGAAATTCGCGATCTGCACGTAGCTGTGGAAGGAAAAGAGATTTTACGCGGCTTGAGTTTGAACGTGCCGGTCGGAGAGATTCACGCGATAATGGGACCCAACGGCAGCGGGAAATCCACGCTGGCCTCGGCGATTATGGGCCATCCCAAATATGACGTGACGGACGGTGATGTTTTATGGAAAGGAAAGAGTCTGCTCGAAATGGAGCCTGACGAGCGGGCGAAGAGCGGACTTTTTCTCGCATTCCAGTATCCGCAGGAAATCTACGGCGTGTCCACGACGAGTTTTCTGCGCTTGGCAATGACGGAGAGATTCGGCCAGACTCCAAGTTTTGCCGATTTCAACAAGGAACTCAGCGAATGGCTGAAAGTGCTGGAGATCACTCCGGAATTTGCAAAACGATATCTGAATGAAGGCTTCTCGGGCGGCGAAAAGAAACGGAACGAGATTCTGCAGCTCGGAATGCTCAAGCCCGAAATGGCAATTATGGACGAGACCGATTCGGGTTTAGATATTGACGCGCTGAAAATCGTGGCGGAAGGTTTTAACCGCATGCGCGGGCCCTCGTTCGGCGCGTTGGTGATTACACATTATCAGCGGCTGCTCGATTACATCGTTCCGGACTATGTGCACGTATTGATGGACGGCCGCATTGTGAAGTCGGGCGATAAGACTCTCGCGTTCGAACTGGAAGCGCAGGGCTATGATTGGGTGCGGGAGGAGAGGCGAGAAACGATGAAGGATGAGGGATGAAGGATGAAGCAGAAAGTCGGGAGACTTGAGACTTGAAATGAAAACCTAAAGGTTGGAAGATTTCACATAGAGGTGGGATATGCAGTGCAACGTCGGGAAGACGGACAAGACGATCCGGCTGATCATCGGTGCCGTGATTCTCCTTATCGGTTTGGTGACGAAAAGCTGGTGGGGACTCATCGGTTTGCTGCCGATTATGACGGCGGTGTTCGGGTACTGCGGTCTGTATACATTGCTGAAGTTTGATACGCTGAAGAAGAACGCGAACTGACGCCATTCGGTGCGCGCATTCATCGGAGCGAGTACATTATCTCACATCCAGCGGAGCAGCATCATGATAAGACCTCATCGGCACTCGATTTTAAAACGGGTTGCGGGAACAGCAGCCCTTTTCTTACTGCATTTCACAACAATATTATCAGCGCGGGAAAACGATGTGCCGATCACGCTGCGTTTGGGACAGATTGACAGTGTGGGCGGAGTGGCGGGGGACACGGTCAGAGCCTTGATCAGGCTGCGAGTGATGCCGGGCTTTCACGTGAATTCCAATCCGGCGGCGAATGATTCATATATTCCGCTCGAAGTGAAGCTGCATGATACGCTTTTTGCGCAGGCTTTAAAGCCGCTTTATCCTCCGGGAAACGTGTTCAATCTGAAGGACAGTGAGGAAATGCTGTTGGTTTACGGCGGGGACGTGGAAATTGAAGTTCCGATCGTGCTGCGAAGCGCGCTGCCGGCGGGGGAATACACGATGCGGGGAATGGTGGAGTATCAATCGTGCGATGATGCCGTGTGCTTCATGCCGGAGTCTATGCCGCTTAAACTGAACGTGTTTTTGTTCACGCCTTTGCGGCCGGATGAGAAGCAGAGCGTGGCCGAAGGATTTCTTGACGAATACATAAAAAAGAGATCGCTGAGCGGCGCCGGCTATATGATCTTCTACGACATCGAAGGGGATGTACCGCTCTCGCGGTCCTATGTGTCCGAGCATCACGACGTGCAATTCGCGCAGCAAAAACCCGATAGAAGAAACTACGGCGGCAACTCCGCCAACGTTTCTTTCCGGAAGATGTATTGGATAGATTCGCGAACTGTGGAGTTCGAGTTCGGAGATATCAGTGGTCCGGCGATGGGAAGCGGCGCATTGCATCGCGCGTACCGAAACGGAAGCCGGTGGACGTACGAATTCGTGCGGATACTGTGGAGGAGTTGAGGAAAGGATGAAGGATAAAGGATGAATAGTGGAAAGCGGAAATCTGAAAGCTGAAAATGCACCCCCTTTATCCCCCGTGCACGCGGGTAGAGCATTATAAATGAATTCACCGGTTTCGATAGATGAATTCTTGGCGCTTTTAGCCCGCTATAATGAGATGATCTGGCCGGGGCAGATTGTAGCCTACGCTCTGGCAGGTCTGGCCGCCGGGATCGGATTGAAGCGAAGCGCAACGGGGAATTGGTTTGTTCCTTTGATGACCGCGCTGCTGTGGTGCTGGACGGGATTATTCTATCAGATCGGCATGCTTCGTCAGTTCACAGCGGCGGCGTATGCCTTCGGAGCGATCTTTGTTTTGCAGGGAGTGCTGCTGCTGATCTACGGTTTTCGCGGAGAGCTGCGGTTTCGATTCCGGGCCAATGTATTCGGAATTGCGGGGACGGTTTTCATTCTCTATGCGATGATCGCACAACCGTTGATCGGCATGGCGGTCGGACACGTTTATCCGCAGGCCGCGATGTTTGGAGTGACGCCTTGCTCTTTAATGATTTTCACGTTCGGAATTTTATTATGGGTTGAACCGCCCGTACCGCGTGTTCTGTTGCTGATTCCGTTCGTGGGATCGTGGATCAGTTTTATTTCGGCATTGCCGTTCGGGATGATGGAGGATTATCCGCTGCCCGTGGCGGGACTTATCGGATCGCTGCTCATTCTCCATCAAGAAAGAAAATTGACCGTGGAGAGATTGAAGGCGGCGAAGGGAAAGCTGAAAGCGGAAATCTGAAAACGGAAAGTGCGACCCCCCTTTCGTCCCCCCGCACGCGGAGGGTGAGAAGACTTCGGCGGGGTTTGGAAACCCCGCTCGGCGGAAAAGATGACCCCCCTTTCGTCCCCCCGCACGCGGGGGGAGAGAAGACGGAGAGATACGGATGACGGAACAGAAGAAATTCGAACTCGATCTGGACAACTACGACAAGTACGGCTTCCACGTGGAGGAAAAGTCCATTGTCAAGCTGCCGCGCGGACTTTCGCGGAAAGTCGTGGAAGAGATCTCCGAATACAAAAAAGAGCCCGAGTGGATGCTCAAATTGCGGCTGAAAGGGCTTGACTATTTCATGCGCAAGCCGCAGCCTACTTGGGGCCCGGATCTGTCGGAATTAGACTACGACAACATTTTTTACTACATCAAGCCGACGGATAAAGTGGCAACGGATTGGGACGCCGTGCCCGCGGAGATCCGCGAGACCTACGACAAATTAGGCATTCCCGAAGCGGAGAAGAAATTCCTGGCGGGTGTGGGCGCGCAATACGAATCGGAAGTGGTCTATCACAGCTTGCAGGAGCAATGGTCGAAATTAGGCGTGGTGTTTTTGGATACGGACACGGGACTGCGCGAGTATCCCGATCTTTTCAAAGAATATTTCAGCAAGCTGATTCCGGCGGGCGACAACAAATTAGCCTCGCTCAATACGGCGGTGTGGTCGGGCGGAAGCTTTATCTATGTGCCGAAGGGCGTGCACGTGACGATTCCTTTGCAAGCCTACTTCCGCATCAACGCGCAGAACGTGGGGCAGTTCGAACGCACGCTGATTATTGCCGATGAAGGCTCGTTCGTGCACTACGTGGAAGGCTGCACGGCTCCCGTGTATTCCTCCGATTCTTTACATTCGGCAGTCGTGGAAATCTACGCGAAGAAACACTCGCGTGTGCGGTACACGACCATTCAGAACTGGTCGCGGAACGTATACAATTTAGTGACCAAACGCTCCATCTGCGATGAAGATGCAACAATGGAATGGGTGGACTGCAATTTAGGTTCTAAAGTGACCATGAAATATCCTGCCGTGTACATGGTCGGGCGGCACGCGCGGGCGGACATTCTGTCCGTAGCCTACGCGGGCAAAGGGCAGCACACGGAAGCGGGAGCGAAAGTGATTCATCGCGCACCGGAAACGACGTCGGTGATTGTATCCAAATCCATTTCGCGCGGCGGCGGACGAACTTCCTATCGCGGACTCGTGGACGTCGCGGCGGACGCGCCGAACTGCAAATCCAACGTGAACTGCGACGCGCTTTTATTGGACGATCACAGCCGCAGCGACACGTATCCCTATATGGACATTCGCAATGACACGGCGGAATTAGGGCACGAGGCCACCGTGTCGAAAATCGGCGATGAGCAGGTGTTCTATTTGCAGAGCCGCGGCATATCCGAGGCCGAGGCCATGACGCTCATCGTGCGCGGATTCATCGAGCCGGTGGTCAAGGAATTACCGATGGAGTACGCGCTCGAAATGAACCGCCTTATTCAGCTTCAGATGGAGGGTTCCGTTGGTTGACCGTACCACCGCCGAGTCTTCGGTGGCTGCCTATATGCGCTCGGTTCAGAAATGCTGGTCGAGCGAAGAATCCGAACACGCTCTGGAACTCGCGCGCAGTATGCCGATTCCCTCACGATTCGAGGAGGATTGGCGGCGCACGGATCCGGAGGAGTTTCCGTGGAATCGTTTGGAAGAGGTTGATCCGCAGCACACGAAATTAGACGTGAGCCTGCGCGCGAGCGGAGCGAGTTCCACCGGTTTGGTGCCCTTGGAAGTGGACGGCTGCGCGCGCTGCCGCGCATTGCATTTGATCGCAGGCGACGATTACGACGCGAAGTTTTTATACTATCATAAGGCTCTGAACCGCGAGCCGGTGTGTTTTCGCGTGATGCGCGATTTTCGCGGCGATCCGGTTGAAATCGTACAGCGAGCCTCGGGTCCCGGCTTAGCCGCCTTCACGACCGTACTGGTTGTGGAACCCGGCGCGGATGTAACCTTGTACGACCGCTGGGAAATCGGTGACGGCCCGGTGGCGGCTATCGGACGCACGGAGATTATGCTTTTGGAAGGCGCGAAGCTGACACTCTTGCAGGAGGAACAATCCTGGAGCGTACCGTTCTACCGCCGCGCGCGAGTGCAATTAGAGCGCAACGCGCAATTGAATTGGTATGCGGCCACGCCCGGCGCGCCATGGCACGCGGCACGCATGGAAATCATGATGAACGGGCCGGGCAGCGAAGCAACCTATAAGGGATTGTTCGCCGGATCGGGAAAGGCGCGGGCGGATCATCGCACACATCAGATTCACAACACGCCGAATGCGAAGTCGAGCCTGATGATGAAGACTTTATTGGCGGGACAGGCGCATTCCGTGTATCAGGGAACGATTACCGTGCCGCAGCAGGGGCAGAAGACGGACGCCTATCAGCAATGCCGGAATCTGCTGCTTTCTCCGCAAGCGCATGCGGACGCAATTCCCAAACTGGAAATCATCGCCGATGACGTGCGGTGTTCGCACGGAGCCTCGATGGGACCGGTGAACAAAGATCAACTTTTCTATTTGCGGACGCGCGGATTAACGCGCCGGCAGGCGAGCGTCGCCATTGCGACAGGTTTCGCCGAGGAAGTGATTCGCAATGTCCCGGCGGAATCCGCGCAGGAACGTTGGCGCGAGATGGTGCGAGCCACCATCGGAAAGGATTAGCCTTGAGCGGGAACAAAAAAGAGTTTGTGCGGGTGTGTTCCGTGAACGATATTGCGGAAGGACAGGCAAAGGCTTTTCACGTCGGCAATAAACACATCGCGGTGTATTTCAGCGAAGGGAAGTATTATGCCACGGATGATATCTGTTCTCACGAACACGAGCACTTATCCGAGGGCTGGCTGGAAGGCCACGTAGTGGAATGCCCGAAGCACGGCGCGCAGTTCGATTTAAAAACGGGAGACGCGGTCTCACTGCCGGCCACGGAACCGATAGCGGTTTATACGGTGAAGGTGGAGAACGGCGACGTGCTGATTGAGGAATGAAAATTTGAAAGCGGAAAACTGAAAGAACCCCCCTTGATCCCCTCAAACGAGTTGGGGGGAAAGGAAGACATGAAAACAGTGGAAGACATACGGCGGGATTTTCCGATTCTCAATTTGAAGGTGAACGGAAAACCGCTGATTTATCTCGATAACGCGGCCAGTTCCCAGAAGCCGACTCAAGTTTTGAAGGCTTATTGCCGGTTCTGCGAATCGCGCTACGCGAACGTGCATCGCGGCGTGCATACGCTGGCGGAGACGGCCACCGGCGACTACGAAGAAGCGCGGCGAACCGTAGCGGAATTCGTAAACGCGGATCCGCGCGGAATCGTGTTTACGCGGGGCACAACGGAGTCCATCAATCTTACGGCTTATTCCTACGGACGAAAGTTCATCAAGCACGGTCAAGCGATTCTGACCACGCCAATGGAGCATCACGCGAATTTAGTGCCGTGGCAATTGATGGCACAAGCCGTGGGCGCGGAATTGCGATTCTGGCCGATGAAGCCGGATGGCACGCTGGATATGGAAGGCGGAAAGAAGCTGCTGGATTCGCGTGTGGCGCTGGTGGCGATGGCGCATGTATCGAACGTTTTGGGAACGATCAATCCGGTGC
>RPQS01000138.1 GCA_003818605.1 Candidatus Zhuqueibacterota bacterium
AAATGGTTCTTTTTCCCTTGCCAAAAATCAAGCACCCCTAACAACGCCCAATTATCCGCTTCAGTACCGCCGGACGTGAAAAAAACTTCATCATCATGACAGCCCATGAGCGACGCGATGGATACCCGCGCCTCTTCCAACCGCATCTTGGCTCGGCTTCCGGCTTCATGGGCGCTGGATGGATTTCCCCAGCGATCGCGAAGTGATTCTTCTATGACCTCGACAACCTTCGGATCAGGTTGGGTGGTCGCCGCATTATCCAGATAGATCATAGCTTGTTTTTACTTTTTGTTAGCGGAATAATATAGCCCTAAATTCCTGCAAAATCAAGTGGTACAATCCCCTAATAGGGTTGACTTTTCCATTCAATAGCTTTACATTGCGAAGGAGTCAACATATTATGGATCTTCCCATGAAACTGCTGTATCTCGCATCCATCCTTGTCATCACGGCAACCGTCTTTGGTCAGGAACCGATAGACCCGGCTTTCGATCCGCCCCTCAGTCCGCCCGGTTCTACCGGAGGGGGTGTTCGCTGGAACGGAACACTTGGCATGGTGATCATCAACGGAAAGGTCTATCAACAATTCGGTCTGAGACCGGATATTCCTTTTGGCAAGTTCGGAATCGGGCTGGATCTGACCTTTCGTTTCGATCCGGATGGCAATTTTAAGGACGACGAATGGAATGATGCACGTGATTATTTGGAAAAACTGTATTATTTTCGCTACGGCTTGCCCGGTGATCCGCTCTATGTGCGCGTGGGAGCGCTGGACCATGTGACCCTTGGCTACGGTATTATCATGCGACGTTACGCCAATACGATTCAATATCCCGAAATAAAGCGTATCGGAGTCTATACCGAAGGAAGTGCCGGTCGAGTGGGCTGGCAGGGAATGCTGAATAACATTGGCGAACTCGACGAACCCGGTCTGATGGCCGGACGGCTCTCTTATGATACCGGTTTGAAAGGTCTTACGGTGGGCGCGACGTTTGCCCATGACGGAAATCAGTTCGCCGGTTTAGTAGACGATGATAACGACGGTATTCCCAACCGGCTTGATCTCTTCTTCGATAGAAACGACTTCACCTTGCAGCGACAGCTTTTGGACGCATTTCGTAATGATCCCGCCCTCCTCGAATATATGATCAGCAATGGATTTCTTCCGGATATCCGCGACAGCCTCCACAGCTATAAGGATATGAAGGAATCCGTCACGATATTCGGCGCCGATATCGGGATTCCCGTATGGCGCGGCCGCCCGATTTCCATCTGGACCTACGCTCAAGCCGCTAAGATCGCGGACTATGGCTGGGGTTGGGCCTTTCCCGGATTACGCACGGTGATCGGACCGGTGGAAATCGGTTGGGAATACCGGCAATATGAAAAACAATTCCGCGGTGAATTCTTTAACTTTGCCTATGAAATCGAGCGAGCGCAGTTGTTGCACGATACGGTTTTTGTGACCAAGGAAAAGACTCTTGAGAATCTGGGACGAGCCCGCGGCTGGTATGCCGATGCAATGGTTTCAGCCGGCAACTTTGGTTACGCTTTCGCATGGTATCAAGACATGCGAGGTGAGAACTATGAAACGGGTAAAACGTTTTACGGAGAAGTCGGAATCACTCCACCCATGATTAACCGTCTGCAGAAAGTTGCCGGATATTACATGCAGCCCAATGTGAAAAGCCTGTTCGAAGGCTTTACGGAAGGAACAATCTACGGCGGAAAGGTCTATCTTGGTCTGGCGCAAAATGTCAGTTTAGTGTACGATCACAGAATCACCTATTATAACGGCGAAAGCCACCGCACCGTTCGCATCGAAACGATGGTCACGTTTTAAACGGACTCTGTTTACCGTCCCTTCCATAAATAAAACATCGTGTTTACTCAAATAAAATCCCGAAACCTGCCTGGTTTCGGGATTGGTCTTTGGGTCCGTTTTCCGCTATAAATTCATCAGCAGAAAGTCCAGCAGGTTGACGGCTTTCTCGATGGCTTTTCCGCGATGGGAGATCGCGTTCTTCTCCGCCAGATCCAATTCGGCCAGAGTTCGGCTGTCGGGAAGTACAAACACCGGATCATAGCCGAAGCCACGGTTGCCTTTGTATTCATGACCGATGGTGCCTTCCAATACCCCCTCAACGCAGTACAGTCCGTCGAATGTTCGCAGGCAAATGATACTGCGGAAACGCGCCTGCCGGTTTCCATCCGGAATATCCCGCATCTCCTGCAGTAATTTCGCGCAATTGGACTCGTAGGTGGCTCCCGGTCCGGAGTATCTCGCGGCAAACACTCCCGGTGCGCCATTTAACGCTCCTACTTCGAGTCCGGTATCATCGGCCAACGTCCAAAGCCCGACTTGCTTCGCAACCACGGTGGCTTTCTTGATTGCGTTCCCATACAGGTCGGGTTGATCCTCTTCCACGGATCCCACAAAAGGAAAATCCGCCAGACTCAGGATCGCTAATGGGAGGGCTTTTAGCTTCTCCTGAATCTCGCGGAATTTATCCCTGTTATTCGTCGCTACGACAAGTCGCTCGTACACTACCCGAAAATGTTTGGGCTATTGCACTTGCAAACTTTAATCGTCTTTGTTACCAGCTTCATCCGGCCGCCTTCATTCACAAACTCCCGAACTTTTGTCGGAGCCGGAACTTCATCACATACCGGGCAGTGAGCGGCACCTGCAGATCTGATCTTCTCAACTTTATCGGCAAATGTCTGTTTTTTCGCCATTTAATTATCCGTGTCGTTCGTGAATTTACTTATACCGTAATTTACAAACTACCTCGTGTCTTGTCAAGTAGTACTTGCGAAAATTTCTGAAATTATTCGTGCGGAGAAAAACCTGTATATTCCCGATTTATGGGTTATTTCCGCCAACCATATGAAATAAATTCTCAGGCAGGTTGGCTGGCGGATTTTTAGTGGCTTGCGAGTCCTTAACCGCCGCCATCTTCGGAGCCTCTTCTTTTACAACGTCGGCAAGAGTATCAGCAACAGAAGGAGCGGATATAGTTTGAGAGGCAACGTTTGGCGGAACATAGCGCGATGGCCCACTTACGATGGGAGCACTGACTATTTGCGAACGACCGGAGGAAAAACTGAAATCAAAGGCAACAACCGCAACGACAAAAGCCGCTGCAAACCCAAGACCAACTCCGGCCCAGCCCAATCCCCAGGCGGGTCGGGAAGTACCAACGCGAACTCCGGACTCCATCTCCTGAATACGCCGCTGAAGCCTGAATTCGAATCCCACAGAACACTCTGTTTTAGGGAGATTCAGCAACGCGGTTCTGACATTCAACAGTTGCGGAGAGACACCCTGTTCCCCATCAGCTACGGCACGCAGTCTGTCAGCCGTTCGTCTTTCCTGTTGTTCCACCTTCCGACTCCTCACTAATCAAAAAACCTAATCTTTTTTGCAGACGGCTTCGTCCGCGATTTACTCGCGATTTCACCGTTCCCAGCGGCACATTCAGAATCTGACTGATTTCCTCATAGGAAAGATCCTGCACATCTCGCAGAACCACCGCTTCTCTGAAGTGATGCGGGAGCGCGTTGATCTCTTTGAGGATCATTTCGCCCTTGATGATTCCATCAACGTCCCGCTCAATATCCGTCGAGACATCCACCAGATCGTAGTCTTTCTCGTCTTCCCCTTTCGAACTGATCGAGAAGAAATTGCGGACTCGACGCCTCCGAAGTTCCGTTTTAGCCAAATTGGAGGCAATCGTGTAGATCCACGTCGAAAATTTCGCGACCTGATGATACCGATGTCTATTACGATAGACCCGCAAAAAAGTTTCCTGAACGATGTCTTCACTGAAAAAAGCATCGCCCAGCAATCGTACGATAAAATTGAACAACGGGTCACGATAACGCCGAACGATCTCCTCGAAAGCGGAGACGTCGCCTTGCTGAAAGGCAAGGATCAGATCTTCATCGGTCGGCGCACCGACAGATTTCTCTACCATCGGCTACCCTGTTAACGCATTTTGGAAATTGCAGGTTCCTTCGTACTCCAGCCCGTTCCGGCCATTCGCCAGATCCACTCAAGGTATAGATACGGCTCTTGAGAGCGGGTTTTCGCATGGACTTCAAGGTCAAGAAGAGCAAGCACAGCCTTCCGGATTTGTGCCTCTCCAATCACTTTAGAAGCTGACCTAATGCTTTTCATTTTAAAGATTTGCCCGCCAAGCATGGACTTCCAGATTCCATAACCTTCCGTACTATTATGCCATGATTCGGGCTTTTTTTGCAGCCGACCGGCCTGCCAGAGACGCAGAACAAGGCGACGATGGCTGGTCAATAGCCGGAGGAGTGCCTCGCCTCCCTCCAGCAGTGATCGGGCAATTTTATGTGCCTCTTCTGCTTGCTGGTCAAGGATGGCATCTTCCAATTGAAAAACGTTGAATTCCGATGAGACCCCCGATACTTTCATGAGCACTTGAATACCAATTTCAGTCTCATCACCCATATAAAGCATCGCATGATTAAGTTTGGCTGCAATATCAGACAAACTCTTGGAGGATGAGTCTATAAGATAGCGCACCGCATCAGCGGTAAGTGATTTGCCTCTTGCTTTTGTATAATCACCAGCCCATTGCAGTCTTTCGGAATCCGATAAAGCCTTGAAGTGAACATCAACAACCGACGGAGGCACTTGCAATAGGGATCCGGATCTCGGATCATCCGTGACGGCCACAAGAACCAAACAGGTCGTGGAAGACGGACGATTCACATAATTCGACAGCGCTTTCGCGAGTTCCTGCTTCGGTTCAGCGGTCAGTTCTAAAACGACCAAGCGACGTTCCGCTAAAAATGGAAGAGTTATCAACGCATTCCAGAGGGCTTCACCGGTAACTTCACCGGATCGAAACTCGCAATAATCGAAATCTCTCCCCTCGGGGGAAATCACGGCCGATATATACTCATGCAGCGCTTCGCGAAGCAGGTATTCCTCTTCGCCGCGCAGCAATACGATATCAAAGTGTTTGCCTTTGCGTACAGCTTCGAGAAATTTAAACGGTTTTACCGATCCGCTATCCGTCGGAGCCGCCATGTCCTGTCTCGCATTTATTAACGAAATCCTCGAATAAAAGCTGGTGCATGGAGTGGGTTTCCGCTAATCGTTCGGGATGCCATTGCACTCCAATAATATAGCCTCGCCCGCGATTTTCCACCGCTTCAACCACACCTTCCTCGGACCAGCCCGTGACGCGCAAATCGGGTGCGACGTAATCTACAGCCTGATGATGATGACTGTTGATCTCCAGGAATGCGGTTCCGAAAATATGGAATAGACGCGAATCCTCCCGGAAACGTACCTGATGCGTAGGAATCGCCGTCGGCACTTTCTGCGCATGATGCATCTGCGACGCTTGCACGGGAAGATCCTGAATCAGAGTCCCTCCCATGGCCGTATTCAGCAGCTGAATCCCCCGACAGACAGCCAAAACCGGTTTTCTCGTTTTCAGGAATTCTCTCACAAGAGACAATTCAAAGCGGTCGCGAATTTCGGAAGAGGTGCAATTATCCACCACAACCGACTGTCCATAGTGCGACGGATGGACGTCTTCTCCTCCCGAAAACAGCAATCCATCCAGTTGCGCCGACATTTGTCCGATAAGATCATCCCCGTCCGCATAGGGCAGCAACACGGGAAGGCCGCCGGCGCGGGCAATACACCGAGCGTAATTCAGATCCGCATAAACAATATCCGACGTCCGGCAAAAATCGCGATTTTCGGACGGCGCCGCATAACCGGACGTGATTCCGATCAGAGCCTTCTGCATCACCGGAGTACGGCAATCAAAAGCGTTAAAGAACCCGCCGCAAGGCAATACCAGGCGAACGGTCTGATCACACGACGCCGCAGGAGTTTTAACAAGAACCAAATAGCGGCGTAGCTGAGCACGGCGGCGGTGATCGCACCGGGAAGAAATATGCGCCACTCAGCACCGGTCGCATTAGCCAATTCGCCGGCTTTCAGCAGAGTCGCACCCAGTATAGCCGGAATGGCGATTAGAAATGAGAAATCGGCGGCATCCTTCGCGCGCAAACCGCACAATATTCCCATGACAATGGTCGCGCCGGATCGGGATACTCCCGGCAGTATCGCCACCGCCTGAAACAATCCGATCAGGAGTGCATCATTCACGGTCAGATGATCCACGGTTCGCGAACCTTCAGATAGCCTGCTCACTCCGAACAACAATCCCGCAGTTAACAGCCAGAAAATCCCAACCGCTTGGGGAGAACTGAACATGCTCTCGAAAAACTGCTCAAGGCTTAAGCCAATCGCTGCGGCTGGTATAGATGCCAAAATGATAAGACCAATCAACCGCCTGCCGCCGGGAACCCGCGACGGAATAACGGTCGAAACCGCCAAGTCCCAAATCCGTTGACGATAAAAAACCAATATGGCTGCAAGCGATCCGATGTGCAATAAAACGTCAAATGCCACCATCGGTTCGCGCATACCAAAGAGGTTCTGTAGTACAACTAAATGTCCGGAACTGGAAACAGGAAGAAATTCCGTTAGTGCCTGTACGATTCCCAGCCAAAGCGCTTCAAAAATACTCATCCGTTTCCCTATCGAACGGGCGCAAGCTCGCCGTTGGTTAAATGCAGGAGTCGAACCATACGATTCTCACGCCCGCCGCCGAAATCAACAATAATCGCCCTACCGGAAAACTGCGGAACCTGCGGTATAGCCTTAATCAACTCCTGCCGGCCTTTAGGAACAGCCATCAACCGGCCAACGAAGTCTCCCGCATCCAAACCCAACAGCTCCCACTCATTGGCTTGACTTCCCTTTTCACCTTCATAACCGCTCAACAGGTCATCACGCTCCGCCGGCTGCGGGAGAAGCGGAGAGGAGATATACATTCCTTCCGTTATCATCTGCTGTCTGGCCAAGACATCCCGATTAATCCAACTGCTGTTGCCTAAAAGGACGACTCCTTTCGGCAGCAGTGACAATTGAGTTGAATAGGGTTCAACTTTATCGGGTGATAGAGCAAGAAAAAAACCTTCTCCCTGCAAAGGAATCTCCGACAGCGAATCACCTTCCTCGTCGGAAAACAAAACTTCTCCGCCCTTTGCATCGCCGAAAGCCTCGGCACGTTCTTGCGGAGTCAGGGCGGCTTTTAAGGGCGTCTTCCCTTGTTTAAGCCGATTTTCGTCGGAAAAAACGGCCGCCAGCTCCACCCGTATGTTCGGCGCTTCCGGAGGGTATGTTTTAGCCACTTCGACCGCGCCTCCGGCCTTCTCGACACCCTGCCGGAATCCTTCCGCGAGCGCCGCCCCGCGAGCATCCAGCGGATATAAATTCATCATCTGCGCCAACCGCAAATCGCGAACGGCGTAATCCCCCAATACTTCGGCTTGGCGTTTCGCCGACGGCAAAAATTCGCAAAGATAAGGACTCAATTCGGCGAATGATCGTGCATCACTCGTCAATTTGAGCACCGGCACACGATGCTTTGCCGAAAGCAATGCCACGCCGGCCGCGGCGCCTTCATCGCCCGCATAGATCACCAGACGGACATCGTTTTGCTGCATGAGACTGTCGCACGCAACGGCTGTTTCGAGCGCGGATCCTCTTCGGACAACATCCATTGTGAAGGGCGGAAAGGCTTGACGCGAGGCGTAGGTAAAACTCTTCTGAATATCTTCCGCCGGATCGTTCGACCAGGAAAAGGATATCAGAAGGATCACTTTGCCCGCTGCAGCGGGTGCCGATTGTGTTTTAGGCGGCGCTGCCGATCCCGCCTCCGATTCCGATGCGGCAGCCTGCGCCGTCTGTTCCGAGGATGTTTCCCGCGGAGGCTGCCCGCCGCGACCTAACAGCGGAAGCGTGTGACAACCCATCACTAAAACCATCATGAATAATGTGAGGATCGCACGCATGATGGACCTATTCCACCGTAACGCTTTTCGCCAGATTTCGTGGTTGATCCACATCGCAACCTCGTTGTACCGCGACATAATAGGCCAGAAGCTGGAGAGGAATCACCGTAAGAAGCGGCGTGAGCAGCGGGTGTGTTTCCGGAACGTAGATCACCTGCGTCGCGCGTTTCGCCACATTGGTGTCGCCTTCGGTGGCGATGGCCAGTACGCGTCCGCCTCTCGCCCGCACCTCTTCGATATTGGAAAGCACTTTCTCGTACGTTCCGTCTTTAATCGCAAGAAACACGACCGGCATATCCTCGTCTATTAAGGCAATGGGGCCATGCTTCATCTCGGCGGCCGGATAACCTTCCGCATGGATGTACGAGATTTCTTTTAACTTCAGCGCGCCTTCGAGGGCAACCGGGAAATTGACGCCTCGGCCCAAGTAGAGGAAATTGCGATGGTCTTTAAATGCACGCGCAATGACTTCAATGCTCTCGCGGTCAGCCAGAATCCGCGCAATCTTCTGAGGTACCGCCGTCAATTCCTGTAAAAGTTCGCGTCCCTCGCCCGCTCCCAGCCTTCTCGTGCGCGCCAGACAAAGAGCCAGCATGAACAAAACGGAAATCTGCGATGTAAATGCTTTTGTCGAGGCCACGCCAATTTCCGGACCGGCGTGAATATATACGCCGGCGTCCGTTTCACGGGCGATAGTCGAACCCACCGCGTTGCAGATTCCGAACACTTTTGCGCCATAGCGTTTTGCTTCGCGGATAGCGCCCAAGGTGTCTAACGTTTCTCCGGATTGCGAAACGGCAAGCACAATCGTACCCGGTTCGATCACCGGTGAACGATAGCGAAACTCTGAGGCGTACTCCACTTCACATGGGACACCCGCCAGATCTTCGAATAAATATTCCGCTACCAATCCGGCATGCCAGCTCGTCCCGCAGGCGACAATAACAATCCGCCGCGCATTGTAAAAATCATTTTGCAGCAGGCGCAGACCGCCGAATTTCGTCGTACCGTCGTCCAGCAGCAACCGTCCACGCATGGAATCCGCGACCGTATTCGGCTGCTCACAGATTTCCTTAAGCATGAAATGCGGATACCCGCCCTTTTCGATCGCCTTGACATCGTACGTGATTTGCTCCAGTCGGCGATCCACCGGTGCGTTGGCTAACGTGCGCACTTCAACACCTTCCGCTGAAATCACGGCGATCTCGCCGTCCTCCAGATACGTGACGTCGCGTGTAAAATGCAAAAAGGCCGCCGCATCCGAGGCAATAAAATTCTCACCCTGCCCGTGCCCTATAATAATTGGCGAGCCCAAGCGCGCAGCGATGATATGATCGGGATCGTCCGCGGAAATGATCGCCAGACCGTACGTGCCCTGAACTAACGACAGAGCTTTGCGAACCGCCGTGGTCAGATCACCTTCATAAAACTGCCGGATGAGATGGGCAAGCACTTCAGTATCCGTATCCGTATCGAAACGATGACCGGATTTCGCAAGTTCCTTCTGCAGCGCGGAGTAATTTTCGATGATCCCGTTATGAGCGAGAACGATCTTCGGTTCACCGTC
>RPQS01000139.1 GCA_003818605.1 Candidatus Zhuqueibacterota bacterium
ATTTCCGGATTGAACTCCCCTTCCGACAGGGCCATAACACTTTCCAAATGATTGCGCATCTGCCGCACATTCTCCGGCCACGATACCATCATCAACAGCTCCATATAATGGTACGGCACAACCGGCTGTTCGATTCGCTCGCGCTCGGCAAACGAATGCAGAATGTCTATCACCAGATGCGGGATATCGTCGTGTCTTTCCGAGAGCGACGGCATGCGAATGACGCTCGGCGTCAGCCGCTTAAATAAATCCGCGGAAAATTGTCCAAGCCGCGCTTGCTTCTCGATCTCTTTTTTATTGCCCGTGCAGATGCATCGGCACGATAAAGCGCGCGTTTCACCCAGGGCGGTGCGATACCGTCCCTGCTCGAACACCGTCAACAGCCGTTCCTGTGCAACAGCTCCCAAATCTTCTAAATTGAGCAGTAGGAGCGTGCCTTCCGCCGCTTCTTCCAGTTTGCCGATCTTGCTGCTGTGCGCCTCACCGAACAGAACGCGATCCAACGCTTCTACCGATAAGGCTTCGCAGCGCACGATAGCAAGCGGCTGTGCTTTTCTCGGTCCTTCTTCGTGGAGCATCTGGGCTAAGAGCTTCTTGCCCGTTCCCGTCTCTCCGTCAACAAACACCGGTCCGGAGCCGTTCGCCAGCTTGAGCGCCGTTTTCACGATCTCATGCATCGCGCGGCTGACGGCGACCATCCTGTTTAGTGCTTGCTGGTTTTCCGAGTTTTTGCGTTCCATTTGCATGTCTCCCGGGCTCATTTAGCCGAAGTACTGTGGCAATACGTCTTGTCTATTCATCTTTAACGACTGGACGCGCCACACGCGGCGACGTCCGCTTGACCGTCATTTTCTTCCCACCCGTGCCAAGGAATATCCTCTCGCCAACCTTTTGCGGATCAAAAAAACACCGTAAAATAATGCGATCAAAGACACCGATACGCCGACCAACACGAGGGTCATAAGATAGGAGTTGGGATTCATAGTAGTTTGCAATCGTCTGCGATTTGTAGTGCAATCTCAATATCAGTGTGACGATCATCGCCCCGGCGATTATTCCATTCGCCCACTGCGTGATGTTCAGAAGTTCCAGACTGTTGATCTGGAATACGGATTCTACCGTATCCACCAAAACCATCAACCCGAAGAGAAAGAGCAACGTGTCGGCAAATACACCAATAGGCTTGTCCGTTCGTAACTTGTGCAGAAAGAATGCCAACAGCATCACCAGGAAAAAGATGTTTACTACAATCATCGCCTTCTGCACGGGAGTGTAGAGCGTATCTGCATTTGCGGCGGTAGGAAGATCCAAAATGGACAACGGATTCCACCAATAGGGCCATAACAACCAACCACAGAGGGGCAAAACAACCAAGGCCGACAACAGATTAATCGCCCATCGTTTTTCGTCATGAAAGATATAATGAAAAAGTACTTTTGCAATCGTCCAGGCAAAAAGTCCATGCAGTACGATGGTGCCGATAATCCAAGCCGCGATTCCTGCCGTCGTTCCATAATACTGTACGACATGCAAAGTAACTGGGGCCGATAAAGCAAACACCGCGAAAAAAAACCAGAATTGAAAAAAAATGCTCCTGAAATACGTTTCCTGGCGATACACCAGAAAACTCAGGAGCGAAAGACACCCGTACGTGAGTATATTAATCGCCATGCTGATCGTCAGGCCGTACTCCGCCGCCGGAAGAACGAGCAACGCATAGCCTAAAAGCCCCGCCATTCCCAAACTGTACAATAAGAAAAGGACCACTTACACCTCCACGTTGTGTGGCCAGTGCAGACGGTCCTTCCAGAACTAAAACTTTTTCTGGACTACTTGCCGGTCGGCGGCGGCGGCGGTGGCGGCCCGTAGGGTTCCGGCAGCTTCGGCGGAATGACCGGGATTAAACCGCTGATCGGACGCTCGATCGTCGGAGTAGACGCACTGGACACGGTGGCGGGAGCCGCAAATGCCATGCCCATCACACCTAAAACCATCACAACCGAAACCAGTAAACGCAGAGCTTTCATAATCTTAGCACCTCCATCAAGTGAGCTGGTTCAACCCAAAATGTGGGTCTTTAAAGTGATGTAAATATAATACCCAATGCCCCGGAGAGTCAAGAGATTTAAAGTGATTTCTCAACTATTCTGCAAATACCTCTGAAAGAATCCGACTTTACGATCTACATTCCAACACGTTTTTTATCAAGCAATTTACAAATCTTGCCTTCGAGGTCAGAATAATAATAGTTCAAGATTCGCTTCAGATATTCTTCCAGTGCCTCCTCTCGTGCGGCCAGGTTGAAAAGACCTCGGAAATTGCCTATATTAGTAGCTTAAGGTCAGAATGTGCTCGACCATTTTGTAACGTTTGTACTCCTGTTACCGACACCTATGCTAAATAATCTCAACGGCATATTAGAAAAACACCGCCATGTGCAGGAAGAATTGGAACGGCCGGAGATCGCGTCCGATCCGCTGGCCGCACGTCCCCTGCTTAAAGAACTGAAAGAACTCACACCGCTTGTAGAGAAGATTCAGTATTACCTTAATCTTCAGCAACAAAGTGCCGATACTCGGAAACTTTTGACCGAATCCGACCCCCAGATGCGAGCTTTGGCGGAAGAAGAAATCGAGCAGCTCGATAAGCAACTCGAGAGCGTCAGCGAAGAAATCAAAACTCTGCTGCTCCCTCGCGATGAAGCCGATGACCGGAATGCAATCCTGGAAATCCGCGCGGGAACAGGCGGAGAAGAAGCCGCACTGTTCGCCGCAGATCTTCTCCGCATGTATTCCAAGTTCGCGGAATCCCGCCGTTGGAAATGGGAAGTGGATTCGCTGTCCGAAGCCGAAGCCGGCGGCATCAAGGAAGTCATCGTGGAAGTGCGGGGGGAAGGCGCTTACGGCGTGTTGAAATGGGAAAGCGGGACGCACCGCGTGCAGCGCGTGCCCGTCACCGAAGCACAGGGACGTATTCATACTTCGGCGGCCACGGTTGCGGTACTGCCGGAAGCGGAAGAAAAAGACGTGCAGATCAAACCGGATGATTTGAGGATTCAGGTCTACCGTTCGTCCGGTGCGGGCGGCCAGCATGTCAATACCACCGATTCCGCCGTGCGCATCACTCACATTCCGACAAACATCGTCGTCACCATGCAGGATGAACGCTCGCAGATTAAGAATCGCGCGAAGGCGATGAAAATTCTCACGTCGAAGCTGTTAGCCCGCGCGCGCGATGAAGAAGCGCAGCGCGTGTCCGCCGACCGCCGCAGCCAAGTAGGATCCGGAGATCGTTCCGAAAAAATCCGCACCTACAATTATCCGCAGAACCGCCTGACCGATCACCGCGTGGATCTGACTCTATACAAATTGGATCGCATCCTCGAAGGCGATCTTGACGAAATCATACAGGCCTTGCAGCTTGATGACCGCACCCGCAAACTGCAGATGGAAACGGAGGCGGTTGCGAAATGAGCGAGCGCGTGTGGAAGGTGGTTGAAATCCTGAGCACAGCCCGCCAGTTTCTCGAGGAAAAAGGAATCGAAAATCCGCGGGGGAACGCGGAAGCGCTGCTGGGAAAAGTTCTCAACCTGCCGCGCATAGAACTCTACCTTCAGCACGACCGACCGTTGAGCGATGACGAAGTGGCGGCGTTCCGCGATTTTCTCCGCCGCCGCGTGCATCACGAACCTCTGCAATTGATTCTCGGCTCCGTGGAATTCTGCGGAGTCAATCTGGAAGTCCGTCCCGGCTTGCTGATCCCCCGCCCCGAAACCGAAGAACTGGCCGAGATCGCAATTCTTTCACTCCGCGAAGCAAACCTGAATCGCGAAATTCGCGTCCTCGACATCGGCACGGGAACCGGCTGTTTGGCTATCGCAATTGCCTCGGCCCTTCCGTACGTACGCGTGGACGCCGTGGATGCCGATTATGAAGCCGTCCGCTGCGCCGCACAGAACGCGCAAAACAACGGGGTGGCTGAGCGTGTGAATCCGATTCTCGCGGATTTATTTACTCCGCGTTTCACATCGTCGCTTGCGCCGCCCTATGATTTGGTTGTTTCCAATCCTCCGTATGTGACCGAAGCGGAATACCCGGAGCTGCCGCCCGAAGTCCGCAATCATGAAGCCAAACATACGTTGGTAGCAGAGCAAAACGGCTTGGCTTTCTATCGCCGTATCGCCGAACTACTTCCGCAGCTTCTGAAGCCCAAAGGCTTATTAATCGTGGAAATCGGACACGGCCAGAACGCGGCTGTAAGCAATATTTTCTCAGAGTTGCCTTGCCGAATAAACGTGCGAAGTGATATGGCCGGCATTCCGCGCATCATAACCGCTGCGTGGCTCAAGGAGACCTCTGTTTGTCCTTAGATCATATAGATCAACAGGAAGTTTCCAAAAAACTGCGTGCGGCAGCGATCTCCGTTTTCGCCGCGCTTGCACTCGTGGCGCTGAAATTGGGGGGTGCGGTTTTCACGAACTCGCTCGCTCTCTTTTCGGAAGCCGGGCACTCTTTCGTTGACGGAGTGGCGGCGATTGTTACTCTGATCGCGGTGTGGATGGCGCGCGTGCCGCCTGACCGCGAACATCATTTCGGACACGCAAAATACGAGAGCGTCGGGGCGCTCGTTCAACTAATCATTCTGCTGGCTCTGTGCGGATTCATCATTTTCGAAGCCATTGAACGGCTGCGCATGAACACTCCGCCGGTCGTGCGCTCCGGCTTTGCGCTGGGCGTCATGGTCGTCTCAATCGGAGTGGAAGCTTGGCGAACCATGAGTTTGTTCCGCGCCGCCCGCCATTCCAAGAGTGAAGCCTTAGCCGCCAGCAGTATTCATTTTCTCAGCGATTTTCTGGACTCGATAGCCGTCATTATCGGCCTCATCTTCGCCCTCTTCGGATACGCGCGGGCGGACAGCTATGCGGCGTTGATCGTGGCGGCGGTGATTCTGACTCTATCCGTTCGTCTCGGCCGCGATGTCCTGCACTCGTTAACCGATCGCGCTCCGGCGGGACTCGCGGATGATATCAGACCTATTGTCTGTTCGGTAGCGCATGTGATGGATGTTCACGATATTCGCATCCGTCGGGCCGGCGCGCAGTATTTCGCGGAGATGCACGTGGATCTGGAACCGGATCTTCCGCTCGCAGAAGCCCATAACGTTCTGGACATTGTGGAAGACGAACTGCGGAAGCGCTACCCGAACATGCACATCACCACTCATCCCGAACCTTATCAACCCGGCACGGCATGAGCGGTCATCGCGCAGATCCTCATTCTTTCACAGTCGTGGCGCGCGATGCATCCGGTTCGCATGCAAGACTCGGCTATATGGAAACCGGCCACGGTACCGTGGAAACGCCCTGCTTTTTCCCGGTTGGAACCGCTGGCACGGTTAAGACGTTAACTCCAGATGAGCTGCTCGACGCGGGTACGCAGGCGATTCTCTCGAATACATATCATCTCTACCTGCGTCCCGGCACGGAAATTCTCGAAAAAGCGGGGGGACTGCACCGTTTCATGCGCTGGCCGCGTCCCATCCTCACGGATTCGGGCGGTTATCAGGTCTTCTCTATGACCGACCTGAAAAAAGTTCGCGATGACGGCGTGGAATTCCAATCGCATCTCGACGGCAGCTACCACGTGTTCACGCCCGAAAAGGTCGTAGCCGTGCAGCGGTCCATCGGCAGCGATATGATGATGGTACTCGATTTATGCGCACCCTATCCCTGTTCGCACGCGCAGGCCAAGCAATGGCATGAAATCACCGTGCGCTGGGCGGCGGCGGCACACGAAGCGGAAGAACGGCTTCCACATTTATACGGGCATTCGCAAAATCTCTGGGCTATCATGCAGGGATCGGTCTTTCCCGATCTACGCCGCGCTTCCGCCGAAGCTCTGATCGAACTCGATTTTTCCGGCTACGCCATCGGCGGTTTGGCCGTCGGTGAACCGAAAACCGTCTTTCGGGAAATGGTCGAATTCTCCGCTCCGCTGCTGCCCGATCACAAATCGCGCTACCTGATGGGCGTGGGCTTTCCCGAAGACCTGCTCTTCTCCATCGCACAGGGTGTGGACTTTTTCGACTGCGTTCTGCCCACGCGCAACGGACGAAACGGCACCGCTTTCACATGGCACGGCAAACTCATCGTGAAGGCCGCGCGTGAAAAAGAACATTTTATTCCCATTGATGAAAACTGCGGCTGCTTCACCTGCCGCAATTTTGACCGGGCCTATATTCGTCATCTATTCGTCGCGGAAGAAATTCTGGCCCTGAGGCTGGTGTCGCTGCACAACGTGTATTTTTATCAGGAACTCATGCGTACCGCGCGCGATCACATTCAGGCGGGAGACTACCGCATCTGGATGGATCATCTCCTTTCCGAATGGCAATCGTCCGAATCTTTGATAACGGAGGCACAATGAACGGGTTTTCGTCCATACTCTTTATCTCGTCAGCCACGCTGGGACAAGCCGGCCAACCTCAGCAGCCTAATCTCTTCGCCACGCTGCTGCCGATTCTGCTCATCGTCGTGGTTATGTATTTTCTTATGATCCGTCCGCAACAGAAGAAGCAGAAAGCCCACACCGCTATGATCAACGCCATTAAGCCCGGCGATGAAGTCGTCACGGTCGGCGGCATGTACGGCACGGTGGCCGGCGTGGATGAAAAGAAAAATGCGATTTATCTGAAAATCTCCAACGAAGTCAAGGTACGCGTCGAGCGTCATGCCATCGCGCGCGTTGTTGTTGAAGATCAGGCGGTCACTCCCAAGTAATCGAGTGGATGCACTCCACTTCATGTTGTGGTACCAATCATGGATTATCAGCCCAAATCGCTCCCAATTATTACCTACGGCCACCCCACTCTGCGCGTGAAATGCGAGCGCGTCACAGAATTCAATGAAGAATTGGCGCGCTTCGCCGCCGACATGTTCCGCACACTTCATGATAATGACGGCGTCGGCCTTGCGGCGTCGCAGGTGGATCGCAGAATCCAATTGCTTGTCGTGGGCGTTCCGCAAAAAGATACCGAAGAACTCCTTCATATCGTCGTAATTAATCCGGAGATTCTCGAAACGCGCGGATCGTGGGATTATGAGGAAGGCTGCCTTTCCGTTCCCGAACTCCGCGACGTGGTCACTCGCCCTGAATGGATCAAGCTCAAATATCAGGATCTGAGCGGCAAAGAACATGTGCTGGAAGCGGACAAGCTGCTGGCTCGCGTTTTACAGCATGAAATAGACCATCTCAACGGAGTTCTCTTCGTAGATCACCTCTCTGTTGTACGCCGCGCGCTCATGAACGGCAAATTGAAGCAGCTCGAACGCGAAAACGCGAAAGTCTGCATGTGAGCGAGGCCGCGCCATGCGCGTAATTTTCTGCGGCAATCCCGAATTCGCGTTACCCGCTCTCGATGCGCTTCGGCAAAGCCCGCATCAGATTTGCGCCGTGGTCACCGGTGCGGACAAGCCGCGCGGCCGCGGCCGCAAGTTGAGTTTCACTCCGGTCAAAGAACACGCGCTAACTGCCGGAATCCCCGTTTTTCAGCCGGAGAAACTCTCCGATCCGGATTTTCTTGATCAGATGCGCGTGCTGCAGCCCGATGTGATTGTGGTGGTAGCCTTTCGCATTCTGCCGCGCGTTTTTTTTGCGCTGCCGCCGCTCGGCGCATTCAACATTCATCCCTCATTGCTTCCGCGCGGCCGCGGTCCCGCTCCCCTGCGCTGGACTCTGATCCGGGGTGAAACCGAAACCGGCGTGACCATCATTCATCTGTCCGAAGCTGTTGACGCCGGGGATATTCTGCTTCAGGAATGCACTCCGATTGCTCCGGATGAAAACTACGGTTCGCTGCATGATCGTCTGGCCGCAGCCGGTGCGCGCCTGCTGCTTGCGGTTTTGGATGCATTTGCCAAGGGCCATCCGCCGCGACCGCTTCCGCAGGATGAATCGCTTGTCACTAAAGCTCCCAAGCTAACAGCTTCCGACTATGAACTGGATTGGAGTCTGTCCGCGCGCGATTTAGTAAATCACATTCGCGCTTTCAGTCCCGAACCCGGAGCAGTAACTGCGCTGAACGGAAAAAAATTCAAAATTCTTGCTGCCAATGAAATTATTCTGCAGGATAAACTGAATTGTGGCGAGTTGAAGACAAATGGCCGCGATCAAATGATAGTAGGAACCGGCGGCGGAGTTCTCCAGTTAAAGATGGTACAACCGGAAGGAAAACGGCCGATGACCGTAGCGGACTATCTGCGGGGACGGCCTGAACTTTCGGAAAGATTCGGCAAGTAAGCTACAAGGACTGGAAATGTTTCCCTTTTTCTTTGATTGGACTTTCATTCTCATACTGCCCGCTTTTGCGCTCTCGCTGTGGGCACAGTTTAAAGTCAAGCGAACGTTTGCTCATTACAGTGAAGTGCCCAGCCGCAGCGGAATGACCGGAGCGCAGGTGGCACGCCGCATTCTCGACAGCAGCGGCTTGAACAATATCGGAGTCGAAGCGCAGGAAGGTTCGCTGACCGATCACTATCATCCCAAGGAAAAAGTGATCCGTCTTTCCGAACCTGTTTTCGGTTCGCACAGTCTGTCCGCGGTGGCTGTGGCGGCGCATGAAAGCGGACACGCTCTGCAGGATCAGGCGGGCTATGCTCCCATGCGCTTGCGCAGCACGTTTGTGCCTGCCGCCACCATCGGCAGCAATCTGGCGATGCCGCTTTTCTTTATCGGCTTCATCTTTTCGAAATCCATGGGCTGGATGATGGACGTCGGAATTCTGCTGTTCGTGGGAGCCGTTGCTTTTACGCTGATTACATTACCCGTGGAACTCAATGCTTCCGCGCGCGCTATTCGCGTGCTGACCAACGGCGGTTATCTGGCTACGGATGAAATTGACGATGCGAAAAAAGTTCTCAGCGCCGCCGCGTGGACCTACGTGGCCGCCACAGCCGTCGCCGTCATGTCGCTCCTCCGCCTGCTCATTCTCCGCCAATCCCGCGATTAGTTTCCCCTATGAACGGGGGAATGAAAGGGGGGTAAAACACGACGTGTCATTCCGGACATCGCATCAGCGGCCGTCCGGAATCTCTCAATATGAAAACGCGAGCCTTTCCGCTCGCGTTTTCCCTTTCCACTTGTGTATGGAAGAACTCAGAGGATGACTATTCCCTAAGCTTCAAGTCTCATTTCACAAGTCTCTGCCTCATCCTTCATCCCTCATCCTTCATCCTTTTTTCTCTCACTTCATCAGCATCAGCTTCCGCGTTTCGCGGAAGTCGCCGCTCTCCAAACGGTACACGTATACACCGCTCGCCAGATCGTTCATGGCAAAATTCACGTTATGCGCGCCCGCCGTCTGCATCTCGTTCACTA
>RPQS01000140.1 GCA_003818605.1 Candidatus Zhuqueibacterota bacterium
ATGCTGGACGATATTCACGTAAACGCGCCGGATCGCACTACGCTCAAGAATTCCGTAGAGAGTTTTCGTCGCGAGTTGGAGGCGGCGTTTACTCTACGCGATGGATGCGGCGATCCAAACGATACGCTCTTTGCAGAAATCAATTCCGTTGAAGGCTGGTACCGCTCCGCGGATTGGGCAAACCGAAACGCCGCATTACACTCCCTGCTGCAATGTCCAAGTATCAACAGGAATAGAAAAGGCCGCAAGGAAAACTGGAGCGCCGAAAAACTTGATCAAGCGCGCGCCTTTTTTGTGGAACAGTTCAATACAACTCTGGCCTCCATCCAGAGCATGCTTTACAGCAGCGCTTGCGCGGAACTGCTTTCCTGGATAAAAGGCGCGGTTACCGCCTATACCGAGGCCAAGAGCGTGCGCGGCCTGTTGGATTTTCACGATCTGCTGCTTTTCGCGCGCGACATGCTTTTAAATCGCCGCGAAGCGCGGGACTTTTTCAAGACCCGCTTCAATTACATTTTAGTGGACGAGTTTCAAGATACTGATCCTTTGCAGGCGGAGATCGTGTTCTTTCTCGGGGAGAAAGCAGACCGTTTTGAAAGGGAATGGGAAAGCGTAGAATTGGAGCCGGGGAGATTGTTCATTGTGGGCGATCCCAAGCAATCTGTTTACAGATTCCGCCGCGCCGATCTGGATTTATACGGCCGCGTTCGAAAAAAGATCGAAAGCGATCCCTTTGCGGAATGCCTGCAAATCCGCATGAATTTCCGCAGCGATCCGTCTCTCGTGCACGAGGTGAATGCGCTTTTTCACGAATGGATGCGAGGCCCAACCGATGAACGCTATGAGCCGGAATACGCGGCGATGGAACCGGCGCGACCTGCATGCGGCACGAAACCCCGCTTGATTCTATTGCCGCCGCCCGCTTCGTGGGATTCTGATTGCGACAGCGGGACATTTGTGAAGGCGGAAGCCGCCTGCTTAGGCGAGTTCATCGTCGAACTGATTCAATCCGGACAAACGATTCCGAAAGCGGACGGATCGTCCCGGCCCTTGACGTATCGCGATATCGGAGTCCTGTACCGCACCACCACACACTTGAGCGAACTGGAGAACGCCCTGAAAGCCCGGGCAATTCCGTATCAGGTGACAGGCGGAAAGGATTTGCCCCGGCGGACGGAGATGATCGCACTAACGGCGGTGATGAATGCGATAGACAATCCATATGACAGCATGAACGTGGCGGGTGCGCTGCGTTCGCCGTTCTTTGGCTGTTCAGACGATGATTTGCTCGCGCATCATCTGGCAGGCGGGACGTTCGATTATCTTGCCACTCCGCCTGAAGCATCACCGCTATCTCACGCTTTCAAACTATTACAAGAACTGCACGAAGCGCGCCGCTGCCTGCCGCCGTCGGAAACGCTCGCCAGGCTCTTCGACCGCACGGCGGGATTGTTCGTGTTCGCGCTCAAACCGCAGGGCGAGTCCCGCGTGGCGAATTTGCTTAAGGTTATTGATCTCGCCCGCTCGCTGGAGAGCGCGGGAGGTTTCTCTTTTCACAGTCTGGTGCAGTGGCTGAACAGACTCGAAGACTTGCGGCTGAGCGAAGACGAATCCCCGGCGGCGGAAAGCACGGATGACGCCGTTCAGCTCACGACTTTTCACAAAGCCAAAGGTCTGGAATTTCCGGTGGTGATGCTCTATCATCTCTCGTGCAAGCACCGGCATCACGGCGACCAGTTGGTCCATCGCGCCTCGCAAACGGTTGAATGGAAGAGCGGAAATCTGGAAACAGGCGGATTTTCCGCTTTACGGGACGAAGAACAGGATCGCGCTTTTCATGAGGCCATGCGGCTGTTCTATGTCGCTTGCACGCGCGCGCGGGAGATGTTGGTGATTCCGGCCTATTGGCACAGCGAAGCGAAAAAAACCGAAACTCGCTGGTTTATGCAAATGCTGGAGTCGCGCTGCCCGCGTGGAGAAGACGGCGTGCCGATAGTCCAGAACTCGGGATTTATCCTGCACGATACAAACCCCTATGACCTCGATACTCCGCTGCAAGAAAGCCTTGTTGTAGATATCGACACTGCGGCAGACACTGCGGCAATCGAGAAATTGACGGATGAACGAAACGCCTGGCAGGAAATCCGCGCGGCCGCGAGTTCCACATTGGAACGAAGCTCCATGTTTGCCCGTCCCAGCGCGCATGAGACCGACACAACATGGCAAGCGAGTGCGCATGTACAACTGACTGCCGAGGCAACGCGATTCGGGCGGTTTGTCCATCGCGTGCTGCAGCACATTGCTTTACCCGGCGGCGAGAATATGGACGAGCTTGCCGCAACCATCGGCGACGAGTTGAGTCTTCCCGCGGATGAACGCGGGCAAGGCTGCGAGCTGGTTCGCAGCGCGCTGCAATCGAACTTCTTTCAGAAGCGAGTAAGCCGCGCATCCGGGCTATATCGTGAACTTGACTTCACGGCCGTGCTCGACGGCAAGCTGGTGGAAGGGGCGATGGATTTAGTATTTATGGAAAACGGAAAGCCCGTCATTGTAGATTTTAAAACAGACCGCGTGGCGGCGGAGGAGGCCGGGCTTCGCGCGGAGTCCTACCGCCATCAGGCCGCCGCGTATGCCGCCGCACTAAAATCAATCGCGGGAACGAAACCTGTTGAAGTCTTGTTCTATTTTCTCCGTCCCGGTACGGTGGTTAGTTTTTCCGCGACGGATCTCGCATCAATTTCCATCTGACGCGGATATTTCAGCCGCTGTAAAAGAAACGGCCCCGCTATTCGGGGCCGCTCTTTTACGAACACTCTCCAGGGAAGAGAGGAACTAATTCAACCGAAACATTTCGACGGACTGCGAGTTATGCACCGTGATTTGCGTTCGCCAGTGATCCTTGCAGATGACTGTTAGAGAGTAATCCCCATACTGGTCTCCGGCGGCAGGCGGCTGGTAATGGAACGAATCGAAGTTCTTGCTCGAAGGAGCGTCAATATAGGGCTGACCGACCGGATCAATCAGCAGCGCCGCCAAAGCTTCCGGGCTGTTCACCTCAACCAAGGGGAACGCTCCCTGTTCGGCGTCGTACATCGAGATCGCCTTGCGGAGAATCTGAACGTCGCTCATCGCCGCGCCGACATAAGCGCGATTATGCACCTTGTTGTATTCGGTCATGGCCACCATGGAGAGGACTCCGATGATGCACACGACCATCATCAGCTCCAGTATGGTATAACCTTTTTGGTTCGTCATGGGATTTACTCCTTGATCTCGGCGGTCATAAGTGCAAGTTGAGGGCCATTCATAGAGTCTTGCGCAGACAGGAGTTTGGCAGTGTTGCGTTTCAGCAACGGCTGGCAGAATGCAACACTTGATCTCGCATCTTGCTTTCAGCACTCGACTTGCCGATGATGCCGTTTTCCACAGGTCAGGAATACTTTTAAAACATCTGCGCCCGGCGGGAAACCCGCCGGGCGCTCTTTCTCATCGTCGCGCAGATTCTATCTCATCATTTTCCGCAATCATTTCAGTTGGCGCAAGGCTCAGCGGCCAGCAAGGTCCAATGCTCTTCCACATCCCGGACAACCTTGCGAAGCTGGGCCGCATCCATCGGCTTCAGAAAGTATCCCGTCACACCGTGAGCCATCGTGCAGGTCAGATCGGTTTCTTCCAGCGAATCCGTGAGAATCACGATGGGGATGGTCATCAGGTGCGGATCCGAGCGCAGATCGTGCAGAACATCCAGACCACGGTGCCCTTCCAAGTTTACGTCCAATAGGATCAAACCCGGTCCTAAGGCATCCTGATGATGTTCGTCAAAGGGTCCTACGGCCACGCACTGCCGCAGATACATTAAGGCTTCGGACGGATTCTTGGCCACGACCATTCGGTTCTTGAGCTTCATTGTGTTGACTGCATCTTCTACCCTGCGAATCTCGTCATCGCGGTCCTCGATCAGCAGGATGTCCATGGGAACTTGAGGAATCATCGTCATCATCCGTCCGCTTCATTCGATCGCTAATCCGAATCATACATGCTCGCTTCAGGTTAAGGCAAGGGTCGCGCCAGACCAAAAGAAAACGCCGTCGCGATGAGACGCGACGGCGATCTTATTATCTATTCGTGGTTTAGGCGCGAATTTCAAAACGTGAAATCCGCTATGAAAACTGCTTCACATCAACGGATGTTGCGGCATTTCAACCATCTTGTTGAAGACGACCAACTATATAGTGAGTTGCACTGCGAAGTGGCGCACGGCGATGCGGACAGAAACGATGAGCGAGGAGCGATGAATGATGAATAGAAGAAAGAACCGGCGGCCACAGGGTGCGAGTGTGCAACGCCTTGCGCCGCTACTTCAATAAAATGATTTTCTGCGTTTGCATTTCCGTTCCGGCCTGTAAGCAACAGAAATAGATGCCGGAAGAAAGCCCGCTGCCGTTGACAGTGATGCGATGCGTTCCCGCCGTTTTGGTTTCATCCACGAGCACAATCGCTTCCCGTCCCATAATGTCAAACAATCGCAGACTCACTCGCTGTGTCGTCGGCAGCGTGAATTCGATCTGCGTAGAGGAATTGAAGGGATTGGGATAGACGGCCGAGATGGCGAAATCCTGCGGAATCCCACGCACAGGAATGGATGCATCGAGATGAAATCCCTCATCACAGAGCGCTTGCAGGGCGGCGGCGCGAATTTCCAAGTCCGTAATCGTAGCACCGAACACAACGGCGGCGATGACCGTATCCGCTTCACCCGGCAAGAGTGGAAAATCACCGGTAGCCATGATAAAATCACCGTCAGCCGGTGCAGCAAGCGGTTCGATGATGCGTCCTGGAGTTGTACGCGTCCAAAGAGCGGCATCATCGCGCATCCGAACGGCTCCGGGAGGATAAAATTCTTCGAACGAGGTCATTCCCAAATTCTGCGGAGTCTCTAAAAACATCACGCCCATCTTCCCGACATGTACTTCCGCCGATACCGGAACCCAGCCCGGACTGCCGATATCGTCGCTGTCATAAGACACTACCATATCCCATTCCGGCAGCACGGCACACATGTCATCCTGCGAATCCTGGCGGCCGCCCGCTAAAGTGCCGACGACGAATCCGAAACGCGCACGTTCGATGTTCACGACACCGTCATTATGAATAATGTACATCACCACCAGCGCGTCTTCGTATTCCGGCTGGTCAAACAACATGTGGCGCACTTCGACGCGCAGTCCGATTCCGCCCCGACTCGTGTCATTCGGAAAGGGATAGAGAATTTGTCCGTTGCGCTCCCGCCATTCCAGATCCGAGTTGTCATCCATCTGAAAGTACGCTTCCTGCGCCGCGCAGGGCACACCCGGCTGCTGCGGCCCGATCCATTGGCCGTTCCAGTTATCCGGCTTTCCCGGCCATGAAGGCGGCCATGTGTCGGGATCATCACTCATGGCCGTGGAGCGGTCGGCATTCACGGGCGGACTGGCCGCAAATCCCGGCAGCGATTCAAATCCCCAGAAAGCACCACCGCCCGGAGGCCCGTCACTGTTGCCGCGCGGCCCGTCCGGAGTAATTACCGAACGCAGCGTATCACCGGACGGATGGATGAACTCCACACCCAAGAGCGGGCTGAAATCCCCGGCATATTCATTTCCCGTAGAGATCGGCCATTCGAAACTTGACTCGCCATAGTTGCCGATCAAGCCGTAATTATAAAACCGGCTTTGGAACCGATCTCCGTGCAGCATATTCGCACCCCGGTAAGTGCGATTTCCATATTGCGCTGAAGCGCTTATCACTATACCAAGCAGCAGAGTAGAAATCAGCAGTAGTCGCTTCATGTGCTCCCTCTCTGAGTTGCGGTGTTCTCGCCTGCTAAAATTCAAGGCTATTATTGGATCGTGATGTCCATAGTGTTGAGGTCGCCTGCCAAAATAAAACCGCCGGATGCAATATCTGAATGTACTGCATCCGGCGGAGATTGTCAAGAAAAACGCTTCTATTTAATCGTCGTCTTTTTCGGTTGACGCATGTACTCGTCCATGGCTTTGGCCGCTTTCTTTCCCGCTCCCATCGCCAGAATCACCGTGGCGGCTCCGCTGACGATATCTCCGCCTGCGTATACCCCTGACCGCGATGTAGCGCCGGTTTCGGAGTCGGCCTTGATCGTGCCCCACTTGGTCAATTCAATATCGGGCGTCGCGCGCGTCAGTACGGGATTGGGACTGTTGCCGATGGCGACAATAACCGTATCGCAGTCCAACATGAACTCACTGCCTTCGATCGGCACGGGGCTGCGGCGGCCAGATGCATCCGGCTCGCCCAACTGCATACGAATACACTTGAGAGCGGAGACCTCGCCGCGATCGTTGCCGATCACTTCCACCGGAGCCGTGAGCATTTCAAAGCGGATTCCCTCTTCCACGGCATGATGGATTTCCTCGCGGCGGGCGGGAATCTCGTCCATAGACCGACGGTAAGCCAACGTCACGGGATGCTGCGACACGCGGAGAGAAACCCGCGCCGCATCCATAGCGGTGTTGCCTCCGCCGACGACAACGGTATGGCGGGCGCGCCGAACCGGTGTATCGAAGCGGTCCCGGGACGCGCCCATCAGATTGACCCGCGTAAGAAATTCGTTGGCGCTGTACACACCCACCAGATTTTCGCCGGGAACTTTCATCATGCGGGGAAGTCCCGCACCCGTGCCGATAAAAACAGAGTGATAGCCTTGCTCGAACAGCTCGTCAATCGTAATCGTCACTCCAACGAGCATATCAAAGACGAACTTAACTCCGAGACGTTTGATGTAGTCAATTTCCGAATTCACGACGAGCCGGGGCAGACGGAATTCCGGGATGCCGTACACCAGCACGCCGGACGGCCGATGCAAGGCCTCGAACACCGTGACGTCGTGACCCAGTTTCGCCAAATCGCCGGCGACGGTCAGACCGGCGGGACCGGAACCGACGACGGCTACGCGGTACCCGGTCGGGGCAGGAATTTCCGGAATGACGATTTTGTTGTTAGCCAACTCCCAGTCGGCCACAAAGCGTTCCAGATTGCCGATGGCAACGGGATCGTGTTTGATGCCTTCAATGCATAAAATTTCGCACTGTTCCGCCTGCGGACAAACCCGTCCGCATATGGCGGGCAGGGAGTTCGTCGAACGAACCACTTGCGCGGCGGCGAAAAAATCCCCGTTGCGGATATACTCGATGAACTTGGGAATGTCAATATTGACCGGACAACCCTCGATGCACTTGGGTTTCTTGCAGAGAAGGCAGCGTTCGGCTTCGGCAACGGCCTGTTCCGCGGTATAACCGAACGGAACTTCATCGAAGTTGTGAATACGCGCTTCCGGAGCCTGCTCCGGCATTTTCATACGAGGTTTATGCTCGTACTTGGGCTTCGGCTGCGATTTTGCTTCATCGGCCATGGGATTTCGCCTGTAACTCTGGGTCATCCAATTTACATTTGTGATCGCTAAAAAGATCCGTTGCATTCTTTTCGAATGGGCGATAGGCCTGATTCCGCAGCTGGAGTTCGCGGAAATCCACTCCGTGCGCGTCGAATTCAGGGCCGTCAACACAGGCAAAATAGGTTTTTCCGTACACGGTTACGCGGCAACCACCGCACATTCCCGTGCCGTCCACCATGATGGGATTCAAGGACGCCATCGCCGGAATTCCGAGTTCCTTAGTGACTTCGGCGGCGGCTTGCATCATCATCACCGGGCCGACAATGATCGCCTGCTGAAATGACTGACCTTCGCGCACCCACGCCTTCAAGGCATCGGTAACCAGACCCTTCAAGCCGTAGGTTCCGTCATCGGTCGCCACCCGGACATCTTTGCAGACGGCCCGGAATTCATCCTCAAGAATCATCAGATTTTTAGACCGCGATCCGATTACGGCATAGACAGCGTTGCCGATTCCGGCGGCGGCTTTCACGATCGGCAGCAATGGAGCCGCTCCGACACCGCCGCAAATGGCAATCAGATTTCCCCAGTTTTCGAGATGAGTGGGTTTGCCCAGCGGGCCGACAACGTCGAGAATGCTATCGCCCGATTGAAGCAGCGACATCTCCTTTGTGCTTTTTCCGGCTTCCTGAACGATCAGCCGGATGCGACCGAGCGCGGGATCCGCCTCGACTACGGTCAGCGGAATACGCTCGCCGTAATCATTCAGCCGGATAATGACAAACTGACCCGCCCGATACTTCCGGGCCACCAGCGGCGCTTCCACCCAGTACTCGTGGATGTTTTCGGCCAGAACTTTATGGCTGTGAATCATGTGCTCAGTCATGCTCTTTCGCGGCCTCCTCCGCCGCGGCCATTTCCTTCGCCAACTGCTCGCGCGGCACGGGAGTTATGGCCGCCGCCGCATCCCATCCCGCATTAAATGCCTTCAGATTATTTTCCACGGTGCCGGCAGGGGCGTTCTCTTCAATCGTTTTAATCATCACTTCACGCGGAATAACGCGCAGCAACTGGCAGAAACATCCCAGAGCCACCGCGCTCGTGTAGACCATTTTACCGACGGCGGCCTTGGTAATGGAAACCACGGGGATCTGCCAGACTTTTTGCGGGCCGGATGAAATTTTCTTGACCAGATGCGGATCAATGACCACGATGCCGTCCGGCTTGAGCTGCATGGCAAACACGTCCCAGCCGCGCTGCGCCAGACAGAGGAAGAAATCCACCGCGACCAATCGCGGAAACACAATTTCGTTTTCATCGAATAAAACATCCACGCTGGTGGGGCCGCCGCGAACCTGCGCCGTATAGGTCGGGCTTTGCACGGCATGCCTGCCCATCGTGTGCGCGGCGAGTGCAAGCCACTCCCCCGCCAAAATGTTTCCTTGTCCGCCGACTCCGGCGAATCGTATTTCAGTTCTCACGGGACGCTCCCATGCGCATTAATGTTTGCCCGCTTCCGCGCGGGCGCGTTCCATAGCCTTTGCTCGGAGTTCGGAGTAGACTTCGCAATATTCCGGCCGCGTCGTATCTTTGTGGAGAACGCCGATGATAAACTTGTTGTCCCGTTCTTCGGGAGACAGTTTTTCCCATTGCGCCGCCGTCACTCCCTGTTCGGATAAACGATGAATCAAATCGGCGGGATCCGGAATTTTGTTGCGGCGGCCGTACTGCGTATGGCAGTTGGTCATCACTTCAATTACGGCAAAACCCTTGTGCTTCATTCCGCCGCGAATGAGTTTTTCCAGAAACACCGCGTTGCCCACGTGTCCGCGCGCGACATAGGTTGCGCCCGCCGCAATACAGAGCTTGGTCAAATCGAAAGGCGGCTCCACCACGCCGTACGGAGCGGTAGCCGCGCGCGTGGCGAGCGGCGACAGCGGCGAATACTGTCCGCCCG
>RPQS01000141.1 GCA_003818605.1 Candidatus Zhuqueibacterota bacterium
ACTGAAAGTGATCGTGGGCAAGCGGGTGATTGCCCGGCCCGTGATTTTATGTTTTGAGGACGTACCCGTTTTAGCGGCTCCCTATGGAGTTTTTCCGCAGCAGAAAGGCCGGACGTCGGGCATTCTGGTTCCCACCTTCGGAGAATCTTCTTCGCAAGGCCGCTCGCTGCGGGATTTGGGATATTACTGGGCGATTTCGGACTACATGGACGCGCGCGGCAGCATTGATTACTATGAGTTGTTCGGAATTTTAGGACGGACCAACTTCCGCTACACGAAACGGTACACCTTAAGCGGAAACATGGATTTCGATTTCAACACGCAGCGCCAAGGCAGCGCGCGCCGCCGCTATTATTCCGTCGTCGCATCGCACAATCAGGTCATTGATCCGTACACCAGACTTTCCATGTCGGGACGATATGTATCCGACAAGGCTTACAATCAGAGCGTTGGATCGGTGGAGGATCAACTCAATCAGTCCGTACAATCCAACGCCACGCTGAGCAAATCTTTCGAGTATCTGCCGTGGACGACAAGCATCAACGTCGGCTATACGCAGAACCTGAACACCAATACATGGACGGCCACTCTGCCGGCTTGGAGTTTCACGCATAAAACGATGCAGCTGTTTCCGCCGCCGAAGGCCAAGCGCGGCATCCGCGCGGCCACGGTTTCGAAGGAATTGGAGCCGCCGTGGTATCGCGCGCTGACCTACAGCTATTCGATGGTCTACCGCAACGAATTGTCACTGCCCTATAACGAGAAGAAGGAAGGCATCCGGCCGGGCCTGATCGGTTTAAACGGAAGGCCGTTATCCGCATCCGATATTTACGGCGGCGATTCGACGACGATCTGGCAGAAAGACGGACTGGTGCATACGGCGGGACTAAGCGCGAACGCACGGCTGTTCAAGTATTTTAATCTGAATCCGCGAGTGGGTCTCAATTCATTCTGGACACGGCACGCGCTGGATTATGAAGTTGAGGATAAAATTCTTGACCGCGTTGACGAGCATGGATTTTTTCAGCGGACGACCTTCGACATCGGCGGATCGGTCAATACCAAACTCTACGGAGTCGCGACCAAGCCCCTGGGAATCAAGGCGAGCTTCCGGCACGTGATGACGCCGACGGTGGGATTTACGTATAAGCCGGATTTTTCCAAGAGCATGTGGGGATACTACGAAACGATCACCATGCCGGACGGACGGACGTATACGTGGGACCGCTTTCCCAGCGAAGAGAATATCAGCGGCGCGGGATCAACTCCGAAGGGAATTTCGGAGCGGCTCAGCTTCAGCCTGGACCATTTGTTTCAAATGAAGGCGGGGGAAGCCGAGGAAGAAAAGGAAAACAAATACGATTTGCTGAGTTGGACGATGGGAACGGCGATGGATCTGCGGCGCGATTCGGTGAAGTGGGACAATCTGGGCATGGGCTGGCGGACGAGTATTCCGGGAACACTCATCGGCCCGATCAATGGATTGGCTTTCGACGTCAATACGACGCATTCACTTTATCAGCGCAATCAGAGCGGCCGTCAGCTCAACCGCTTTTTCTGGGATCGGGACAATGCCAAGTGGTACGCTCCGATCGAATTGTTGAGCGCGGCTTTGAACGTGGGCTTTGCTGTTCGCGCAGAATCGCTGGGATCATTAGTGGGACTGTATGACGGAGTCGCGGCGGCTCCGCAGGATACGGCGGAATCATCCATTCCGATGGCGGTGGACACGAGCAACCTGGCGAGTTTGCGAAGGAATCCGCCGCCGCGTCCGCCAAAGAAACTCTCCTCCCGCGAGGCTTCGCAGCTTTATCAGATGCCGCTCACGATTAACATGAGTTTCCGGCACAACCGGGATTATTCGGGCGACGAAGTTCAAAAGACCTCGGGCTTCGGCGCGCGCGCCACGTTCAGTATGACTCCCAATTGGGATATCAATTTCGATTACACGTTCGATCTGGAACGGCGGGAAGTCCGCAACGTGAGTGTGTTCGTGACGAGAGATCTGCATTGTTGGGAAGCGACATTTCAGTGGAGTCCGCTCGGTCCCCGTCCCGGATATTTTCTGCGGATCGGACTCAAATCGCCGCAATTACAGGACGTGAAAGTGGAGCGGCGGCGCGGGTCGGGATTCGGGGGATACTACTAAGAGAAAGGATGAGGCAGAAGGAAATTAGAAACGAGAAATAAGAAATTAAAAAGCGGATCGCGACCTCCTTTCGAGCCGATCCCGAAATAGAACACCGTCCTATTCTGTTGTCAAGCAAGGTGGCTTTAGCCCCTTGTTTTTTGAATCCTGACAACGGGTTGAAATCCGTTGCTTTACTTAATTATTATTTCGGGATAGGCTCTTTATTTCCCCATTCACGGCAAGAAAGACAGATTCACACGGATTCACATGGCAGAATATACATCCATAATTACGCATAACGATTTTGACGGCTTGGGCAGCGCGGCGCTGTTGTCATGGGCCTTTGATCTTGACCAAATCCGTTTTGCCGGGCCGATCACCATTGCCAATGCGGAGATTCCGATTACGCTCGCGGACATCGTGAGCGATTTGCCTTATCCCGTGGAATGCGGATTGTGGTTCGATCATCACGCGGGAAATCTGGTTGAAGTGAAGCTGCGGGGATTGGATCCGGCTTCGATTGCGGGACGATTTGCCGAAGCGCCGTCGTGCGTGCGGGTGGTGTTCGATTTTCTGCGCGAACAGGACGATCTTCCCGAAGATTTTTCACTGCTGGCTCAGGAAGCGGATATCATTGACAGCTTCTCGTACGCGAATCTGGAAGCATGGCGGGCCGATACGGCAGCCAACCGGATTGACCGCGCGATCAAAGCCTCTTCCGCTCACATGCGGGAACACCGGGAGTTTTTGCAGCACGTGACATTTCTGCTGCGGGACGTCTCGTTGGAAGAGGCGGCAAGCGATCCGCAGATTGAAGAGCGCGCCATCCGCTACGCCCGCGAAGAAGAGGTTATGCTGGAACATATCCGCAATTATGCGAAGCCCTTGCCGGAAGACACCGCCGGGGAGTTGATCGTGCTGGATACAACGGCTTTTAAGAACGCCGTGCGGATTGACAAGAAACTGATCGGGCTGGTTTATCCAAGCGCTTGCGGCTATATGGAAATGAAGCCGGTCTTCCGCAATAATCAGAAAACGAACGATCTGGCACTTTCGCTTTCGCTGGCGCTTTCGATGCAGCACAAACCGCACCGCAAGGATATGGGCGAGATCGTGCGGGAACTGAACATCGGCGACGGACACGCGGGAGCAGCAGCGGGAGTCTGGCGGTGTAATTCAGCGCATGAAACGCATAAGATGCGGGAAGAGCTTCCGCGGCGCGTGCTGGAGCTTTGGAGAAAACGCTGAAACACTGATAAATTTTACTCCTTCTATATCTCCCGCGAAGTAAGAATAAATAAAATCGGGCGCACGAAAGTGCGCCCGTTGCGATTACGGAAACTCGCCGCAAACGGCTATTTCAGCTTACACTTGCACTCTTCTTTCGGAATAAGGGTGACTCTGGAAAGTCAGCGCCCCAAAAACCTCACCATTTCAAGAGCTTCTTTTCGAAATCCGTAACGCGTGGTTTGCGTTTTCCGGTGGACTCCACTTTGAAGCCTTCGGCCTCAAGTAATTCGGCGTGAGCTTTTTCGCCGCCGGGAAATTTGTCGTTCAATGTGCCGTCGTTCTTGATCACGCGCCAATAGGGCGCGATTTTCGTTTTACCCGCCGCGCGATCTTCTTCGGCGGCTTCGGCCACGAGGCGCAGAAAGATTCCCGTGGTGAGCGGGCAGGTGGTTTCCGCTCCGAAATCCGATGCAAGCTTGGCGCGCACGGCGGCGGTGGTGGCCAGCTTGCCTTTGGGAATAGTGCGCACAAGATCTTCGATGTCGAGCGGGCGCGCAATGAGCATGGTGGCTCCGCCGAGCTTGCTCACAGCTTCGAGCGGCACGTCCACAATTTCACGTTCCTGTTTGCTCAGCAGTTTTTCACGGGCGGATTTACGTTTGGACGGCATAATGATTTCTCAATCTTTTGTGCGGGAGAAAACTCCCCCCTTTTGTCCCCCCACGAAGTAGGGGGAAATCAGATTACAGTCTTTCCTTCACCCAGTTTTCGAGGCCGCCGGATAAGACCAATTCCTGCGCGGCGGCGCCGACGGGAGGAACGGCATACGTCTGTCCGCCGATCTCGAGAATGGAAAGACGGAAATTCAACTTCGCAAGAATCTTGGTGCGGATGGTGGGCTTGGCCGCGCCGAACTGTTCCTTCAGCTTGCGCACAAGATCGGGCACTTCAAGAACGAGATAACCGTTGTTAACCGCGTTGCGCTTGTAGGTTTCGCTGAACGATCCGGCCAACACGAGCGGAATGCCGAAATATTTCAGCGCGGTGGCGGCCTGCTCGCGCGAACTGCCGCTGCCGAAATTAAAACCACCGACCAGCAGATCTCCCTTGTGCGCAATCGAGCGAAATTCCACGTCGTAATTTTCCATCACCACAGCGGCCTGCTGTTCCGGAGTCATATCATCCACGTATGTATATTTTCCGGGATAGATGCCGTCGGTGTTCAGATTATCCTGATGGCAGAAGATGAGTTCCCCTTCGATGATCTCCGGAAAACCGGGTAGAATTGTCACGGCAGATGCGGCGGCGAGCTTTTTCTCGCGAACATGAATTGTGCCGAAGGGTTTCGTGGCGGTAAAATTCGCGGGCATGTCAATGAAACCTGAAATCGCGGAAGCGGCCACGACCGCCGGTGATGCAAGATAAGCAACAGACGAGGGCGCGCCCATGCGGCCTTTGAAATTGCGGTTCGTGGCGGAGATGCCCACTTCTTTATCTTGCAGGAGTCCGACACCCAAGCCGATGCACGCGCCGCAGCCGGGAGGCAGAATAATCGCGCCGGCATCCTTCAGGATTTGCCAATCGCCGCGCCGCTCGCATTCGGCCTGCACTTCGCTCGATGCGGCGGAAACGTAGAGTTCCACTTCTTCGGCGATGTTTTTGCCGCGCAGCACGGCGGCGGCTTCGGCGATGTCGCTCGTGCGCGCATTGACGCACGAGAGCAAATAGGCCTTGTGGATTTTGATTTTTTGTTCGCGGATCTCCGCTACGGCAGACATTTTTTTCACGGCGTTGGGGCCGGAAACGTGCGGCGTTACGGAATCCAGATCGAGCGTGAGTTCAATCGCGTATTCCGCATCCTTGTCGGCGGCGAGTTTGTCGCGCTCGAGTTCCGCTATCCGTGCATCGCTCACGCGCGGATGGACGCTGTTCTTGGCGTCGGCATCGGAAGGCACTCCGGCTAGTCCGCGTTTAGCGACATGCGCGGCGCGCTCCCGCAGCCAGACCATGGTCACCTCATCCACGGGAAACACTCCCGCCAGCGCGCCCCACTCCGTGCTCATGTTGGCAATGGTCAGCCGCTCGCTGACGGAAAGCGTTGCCAAACCGTCGCCCGTGAATTCAATCGCGTGATTCAGGACTTCATCTTTATTGAACAACCCGCAAAGTGTGATGATAACATCCTTGCCGGAAACTCCGCTGCGCAATTTGCCGCGCAGTTCCACGCGCGCAACGGGCGGAACCTGCCACCACGTGCGGCCCGTGGCCCACACCGCGGCAGCGTCCGTGCGCACAATGGGCGTGCCTAAGCAGCCGATGCCGCCGTACATGTTGGAGTGACTGTCGGAGGCCACCGCCATCGAATTCGGCCACGCGTAGCCCTCTTCGATCATGATCTGATGACCGATGCCGCGTCCGGCGGGATAAAAATCAATGCCGTGCTCTTTGGCGAAGGCTTCGATCTTTGCGTACTTCGCGAGATTTTCGGGAGACTTGTCCTGCACGTTGTGGTCGAGTGCGAACATCGGCTGGCGGGGATTGGCCACTTTTTTCGCACCGATGCTCTTGAACTTGGGAATCACCGCGCCCGTGTTGTCGTGCGTCAGGCAATGCGCGGGACGGATGGAAAGATAATCACCGGAGCGCACGATGTGTCCGGCTTCGAGTCCAACGGCAAACCGCTGGGCTAATTTTTCAATGAGGTTTTGGGGCATGGGAAGAGAAATTTGAAATGTGAAATGAGAAATCAGAAAGAAAAAGTGAAAAGACTTGAGACTCGAAAAAGCCCCCTTTGTGTCCCCAATGAACGGGGGAAAGAAAGATTGCGGCAGGGTCAGCGACCCTGCTCAACGCAGTAAAAGGTCCGATCGCCGTTGTGACTCTCCTGAGTCGCAATGGCGCCATTGTCCGTTTCTTTCGCGATCTCGCTTCACGAACCAGTCAGGAGGCTGACAATGGCGAGAAAAACTACTTTTGTTGCTGTTGTTGTTCGTGCTCTATCTTTGAGCGAAGAAAATTATCCCGGACACGCAAATAAGTACTGGAATCACGCATCGTTGCAGGATCAGGACGCGGTGAAATAGTCATGCCGAATTCTGCCTTTACGTCTCCAAAGTCACGAAAGCTCCGCTCCCAATAAGATAATGCTTTATCATATTGTTCTCTCGCACGGGCGATATTAATCGCGAAAGACCAGCCGACAACATCAGATAGACTACATGCCAACATCGAGTCGGCAAGTTCAATGATACGTGGGTAATCACCAGTTTCCCAAGCCTCGTAGATGCGTGTTGCAACTACGCGAGCAGTATCCCACCTATCACAAGGAGTAACGATGCTGATCGGCTCAGTAGGTTTGGCAAACAAATCGCTCCCTCCCTCGCGGTATATCGCGCGGAATTTTACCTCATGCCCTCCCAAATCCGCAGGAATTGTCAGCATAAAATCCTTTGCGTTGAGATCTTCATAATCCCAAAACGCTGCAGGATTCTGACGCAATCCTTCAGCGGAACTACGATTGAGTTGGCTCAGGATTCGTTTAGGCTCCATTCGATCAATAAGACCAGGTGTGGCTACAAATGGCTGGCCAGTAGGGAGACCTAGAGCAGCTTCTAAAACATATCCTTCCGGCCAATCTGATATGAGCGGATGCGCTACGGTGTCAACAGTGTTCACTGCTCGCAGAAAGTAGCGAGAACCTGCAGGAATAGTAAGGTAGCCATTTTCACATGAGGCGCCCCACGCCATTGCATGTCCCACCAATATCAGTTTCGGCTTTTTTGCCAGAACAACCGCAGGTAAAAATAGAAAGATGAACAGCATGATTCTGCATAGGTATGACAGCCTGAGGGAGTGTTTCATTAATAATTTCCTTAACGTTTATTTCGCCGCGAGCGGGTGCCCGCACCACTCGCGCGACATCGGATCAGATTCCGGGCGGGTGACACACCCCCCTCGGCGGAAAAGACACAGTCCGCCTGCGGCGAGATCTCGCTATGCGGACAAGCTGTGTCACTACGAATTCCGTCCGAGGTTCATCATTCATCATTCATCGTTCATCATTGCAACAGTTCACACAATCCTCACCGCCACCAGAGTTTGGTCGTCGGCGGGGGAGCGGTCGCCCTGATGAAGATCCACGAGCGTCATGACCTGATTGATAATCTGCTCGGGAGTCTCATCGGCATGCGCGCGCACGACGTCGCGCACGAGATCCTCGCCCAATTCATCGCCGTCGCTGTTGATGGCCTCGCTCACGCCGTCGGTGAAAAGCAGAATCGTATCACCGATATCAAGCCGCACGCAGCCCTGCTCAAACGTCGCGTCGGGAAACGGCCCGAGAATGAAGCCGCCACGGTCGAGAATTGCTTCGCGCCCGTCGGCGCGGATCAGAATCGGACAGTTGTGCCCGGCATTCACGTAGCGGAGAATGCGTTCCTTCGGCTCAAACACGCCGACCCAGAGTGTGATAAACTGGTCCGGCTCGGTATTGTCATGAATGAGTTCGTTGATACGCAGCATGAGCGCATCCAGCTTAAGCCCCAAGCCGCAGAGCGCGCGCAATGAAGCCTGTAAGTTGGCCATGATCAGCGCGGCTCCCGCCCCCTTGCCGGAAACGTCGCCGATGGCGAGCGCGGTGCGGCCGTCGGGATGGACGATCACGTCGTAATAATCGCCCGCCACTTCCAGACAAAAAATGCTGCGCGTGGCCAGAGACAAACCGGGAGTGTGCGGCAGGACCTTCGGCAGGAATTTTTCCTGCACTCGGCGCGCTACGCGGAGTTCATCTTCCATTCGCCGCTTGTCCACGTTCTCCACAATCAGCCGCAGATTGTCGGAAGCAATAGCGAACTGCGGGGCGAGCGAACTCAGAATCCGCAGCTCTTCCGCCGCATAATCCTCTTGCTCCACTTTCATGCCGAAGCCGAGAAAGCCGACGAGCTGACCGTGCGCAACGAGCGGCAAAACGAGCGCAACGCGATTACGCATAAGCCACGTGATTTCCGGTTCGCTCATGGGAATGCGGTCGGACGACATGGCCTCATCCACCATGATAGGCCGTGCATCGCGCTCCATTTTGCGGATCAGCATGCTGGTTTCGCAAAACGGCGTGGGCAGCGTATCGCGCAATAAAAAATGTCCGTTTTCGCTGGCGCGCAGCACGGGATAGACTCCCTCCACGGCCAAGCTGTCGCGCAATTGCTCTTCAAGTTCGCTCCAAAACGCCTGCCGGTCGTCGAACGAGGCCGTGCGCTGCAGGAAATCGTGGATCATTCTGCGCAGCCGCTGCCGTTCGGGGTAAAAGCGGGACTCCAATTTCTTTTCGAGATTCTGCGCGCCGCGAATGATGACGGCCACCACGACAATGGTCAGCGCGATGTTCCAGAACCCGCCGAGCTCAAATATCTTACTGATGAGTTTATTGGCGTAATAGCCAATGCCGAACAGCAGCAGTCCCGAAAAAATCAGCGTGAACAGATGGCGGGTGCCGCGGCGCAGACGGCCTTCCACTTCCAGCAAACGATACTTGCCGACGGCATACACCAAAGACAGCGGCGAAAGGAGCAGAAACAGAAAGATGAGATCCGTGCCCAGCATGTGCCAGAGCAGCGGCATGCGATAGATATCGGGAAAAATCACAAATCGTTCGAGCAGATACGCGAGAAACAGAATCAGACTTACGCCCGATCCCCACAGCACAAGTTTGGTTTGCCGTTTTTCAAGATACGTATTCGCGCGGCGATAGTTGCAGGCCAACAC
>RPQS01000142.1 GCA_003818605.1 Candidatus Zhuqueibacterota bacterium
GACAACCCGTCTTTCCCGCCTTATCTTTTATATGTACCTGAATCCAAATTATAATCTATTTATCAATCACTTAAAGAAAATTATAAAAAATGTCTGCCAGATTCCTGCCAATGTCTGCCATTTCAAATAAAAAATCCATCGTAACACATTCCAAATAAACTAATAACGCAGTTCGTTTGGTCAAATTTTTTTCCGCTTCATGAACATAATAAGGGCAGCCCGGAACGGACTGCCCTTGCATAAACAGTATGGCCGCAGGAATCACTTGAGTAGCAGCATCTTCCCTGTGGCTCGAAAATCTCCTGCCGCCATACGAACTATGTACATTCCCGAAGGCAAACGTCCGGCATCAAAAGCCACACGATGTCGTCCCGCGGACCAGACTCCGGTAACCGGGCGCGCCGCTTCCTGCCCGTTCAGATTGTAGATAATGATTTCCACCGGGCTTTCTTGCGGAACGTCGAAAGCCAGCGTCGTGATGGCATTGAACGGATTCGGATAATTGGAGTGATACGCGAATTCCGTCGGCAGAGCCGCATTGGGATCATCCGCATCCAACAGCACGAAAAGATCCACCGGAATATTTTGCGGAGTGCCCGGTGCATTGTACGAGACGATCAGAGTCGAATGCCGTTCGCTGTTGACCGGTATTCCGGCAACGTTGGCGTGGACGATGATCGTCACGGATTGTCCCGCATTCACCATGCCGATTGCCGGTTCAGCCGATAACCAAGCGGAAGTGTCCGTGATGGAATACTCCAGCGGACAATAGCCGCCGGCGTTGCCGAGTGTCAGCGTTGCAGTGCCGTTCACGCCGTGCGGAGTGGAGATCGTAAGCGAGGTATGGCTGAACTGCGCGGTCGGCGCGCGCATCAGCAGATTGCGAACCGTGGTCTGATTGTCGTTCACGACGATATTCGCAAGCAGAGTATCGCAGTGCGTCGGATGCTCGACGTGTACGTTGTGTGTTCCGGCCGGTATCCGTAATTCATAGTTGCCGTTAAGATCGGAGTAAGCCGTATCGGGCCAGTCCGCCACCCAAAATGCGGCGGCGGCGATCGGAGTATTCGTTCCCGCCGCTTGCACTACTCCGGAAATGGAGCTGGTCGGCCCTCCCCAGATTTTCACGGACTTCCCGCTGACGGGAGCGAAATCGCCCGATCCCGCATAATACATTTGGATTCCCACGGTGCCGTTCGCATTCTCTACGCCAATGGTACTGGACTGCGGATCGCCGACCACGGCATAGTTGAATTGTACCGCGCCGTCGCTCTGGAGAACGATCTGAAAGGTCTCCTGCCCCGGTACGTCCCAGTGCCAGCAATTTACCCATGTCGCAATGAAGCGGCCGTTCGCAGGATCCGCAAAATAGCGGCAGCCGCCGTTCCATGTTACAAGATCGTCCCAGAAGCCGTAGATCGCGGCGTTCGGTTCCATCGCGCCGGGAATCGCTTGGTTGAGATTATCCATGCTCGTGCCGAAAAACGAGAGAAACCCGTTCGAACAGACATAAACGGAGTTGTAATCTGTCTCATAGAAGGAGAACGGGAAGCCCAGTTCGAACGGCCCTTCAATGCAGTCGTCGCAAGGTTCGCACGGAGTGCTTTGCTCCCAAACGTCAAACCACTCGTATTCCACTTGATACCAATCACTCTGAACCGCTCCGGTCAGCCCCTTCAACGGACTGAGATTCGGCACCTCATCATATGCCTGAATTTCCCACGTGTAGTAAGTCGTCGGACTGGGCGGGCTGTCAAGATAGTACCCGACCCCCGGTGCGACGTTTGCGAGAAAAACACCGTCGCGGTATACGTGGATTCCCGCCAGATCCACGCAGGGTGAACCGTCCGCATTCAAGGTGGGATTGTCCCAGCGAATGCGCAGCGTGGAGTTTCCCATGCGGGACAAACTCATGTTCGCCGGCGTTTCGGGAGCCATGTTGCACGCTTCCGTGACCGAGTTCGACGGCGGTGAGGCTTCGTTGTTGTCGTAGACGGCGGTGACGTAGTACGTGTATTCGTGATTCTCGGACAGATTGATGTTGTCGTAGACCGTTGTATTTGCCGCTACCGAATCATAGCGTTGGCCGTCGCGATAAATGCGGTAGCGGATGACGTCGTCCAGCGAACGGCGGCCTCGTTTTTCCGTTATATTCCGGTACGGTTTGATGTGCGGATGTGCGGGAGCGCGCCGTGAATTCAACGCCGCCGCGTTGAATCGTGGCGGTGCGGCGACCGCGGTGAACGAGGGCCGCCCGGCACTCGGGTTTCCGGATTTTACGAAAGCGTTTTCCGTTTTTCCGGAAGCATGTTTGCCGGATTTTTCAGACGGCATCGTCATCGCCGACCGCGCGGAAACTGCGGGCGTCGGATTCAACTCCATCACGTCGCCGCCCATATCCCCGATGACAATCGCCCGGATGCAGAGCACTTGCGGGAATCCCGAATCTTCGAGCCGTTCCCAGGGGTTTGTCACGGACGACGTAGCAAAGAACGTGTTCGTCTGCTGCGCCGCGCAGAAGTCCAATCCGATATCCACGCGCTGCGCCGTCACCTGCCGGATTCCCACAAAGAAAGATCCGCTCGGTACCGTCACGGGTTCGTTCAGCGCTACATCCAGCCACGTGGTGGGATCGGTGATTACGGTGTCGGTAGCGCTGAGCGGAGTGAAAGTCGGCGTGCCGTCTCCCGCGTCCTCAAACACGCCCATCTGCACCATAGCGCCGGGAGTCGAGAACGAATAGTGACGGGTCTTAACCCGTTGAATCGTGACCGGACCGTTGCCTTGATAGTGGGCCGTGAACCAGGCAAAATCAAACTGATCAATGAAGCCCAAACCGTCCATGACGCATGTGGAATCCACGTCCACGCTGTCATAGTAAACTTCGAATGACGGCTCCGTCCCCGGCGGATACCATCGCAGGCGGATTTTATCGTCGAAGTCGCCGTCAGCGGATAACATCACCGGCGGTATCTCGCCGAAGATCACTTGAACACTGGCCGATGGCGGCGATTCCACTTCCGGCGGAATGACGTTGGTATCCGCCGCCGAAACGCGATACAGATAAATGCCATCCTGCAGCAGCGTATCAATTGCCCAGTTTCGATTCCGCGTTTCTACGGTTTGCCGCAAGACCCATGCGGCATCATCGCGCAGTTTGCGGTATATATAATAGCGGTCCACCAGCGGATCCGGCGAAATGTCCCAGTGCAGACTGTCGCGTCCCGTGCTGCTGTTGACGGACACGGTGAGTCCGGTCGGTGCGGGCGGATCCAACCGCCGCAGCACAAAATTCTGATTGGTCAATCCGTTCGTGTCGGGAATCGTCACGCGCAGTGTATCCCTATGATACCCGTCGAGTGCGGCGGAAAGAATCCGGTTGCCGACCATGACGTTTTGAAGCGCATACGATCCCGCCGCGTCGGGCTGAGTCGTGGGATGACCGACGCCGTTGGCGCTGACGATGACATCCGTCAGATTTCCACTGCCGCCGTCGAAAGCCACGTGTCCCGAAACGTTCGCGTAAGCGGGAGGAGGTCCCCAGAACATTACGCCGGATTCACTGGCCGGAATAAATTCAACGTCGGGGAGAGGTCCGAATTCCCACAAATCAATTCCTATCGTGCCGGTCTCATTTTCCACGCCGATGGTGCAGCTCGGATCCGAGACGGTTTGATAATTGAAAACGACCGAACCGTCGCTGCCGATGACGATCTGGAATGTTTCCTGCTGCTGACCGCCGAAGTGCGGAACATCAACCCAACTGACGATGAAGCGATTGTGGAGCGAATCCGCATAGCAGAGGCACGTCCCCTCACTGAAAGGATTCAGATCCGTTGCAAAGGCATAGACGGCGTTGTTCGGCTCCCAAGTATTCGGCAGCGGACCGCTGCCGAAGGATGAGAACGTAGACGTAAACGTCAGGAAACCGTTGGAAGAGATCCAGACGGAATCGTATGTATGCCCGTAGTAGGGAAACGAAAAGCCCAGCGTGAACGGTCCTTCGAGGCAGTCGTCGCATTGCACAACCGGTATTCCCACGGTGTCTATGTCCACCCAATCGTATCCCTGATCCAGCCATTGGGGAATCACGGATCCCTGGAACATGGCAACCGGCCCGGCGTTAGGAACCTCGTCAAACGCACGAATCGTCCATGTGGTAAAACGGTTCGGTACCGGCGGCGTGTCCGTAAACTGGCCCACGCCGGGAGCCATCGTACCGATCAGCACGCTGTCGCGGAATACCTGCAGTCCGGCCAGATCCAGGCAGGGAGTGCCGTTCGCATTGACGACGGGATCGCTCCAGGTGAGTTCAATGTCCGTATTGGAAACGGGAGTACCGAAAAACTCCGTCGGCATTCCCGGCGGCATCACGGCCATGGCCGTCACCGAGTTGGTGGATGAAGATTCTTCGCCGTTCGGATAGTGAGCGGTGACATAGTACGCGTACGAAATGCCTTCTGCCACTGTGTCATCGTAGGCCGTGGCCGCTACGTGCGCGATGTCGGCGGTATTCCGGTACACGATGTAATAATCGGGATCATCGAGTGTGTTCCGTTCACGGCGGTCCAGCCGGAATTCCAGATCCGGCGCCACCGAAGCGGGAGCATCCGCGACGTATGCCGGCGGATCGGAGAGAACGGATGCAAACGAGAGTGACCGGCTTGATTCGGCGACCGGACCGCGCAGTGCAGAAGATGATTTCGTCTTTGCTGTTGTTGTGGTCGGCGTCTCCCGATAAACCGATTGAACGGGAAGCGAAGCGGCCGGGTATCCGGATGGAGTTCCGACGGCAAAAACACGACCGTCGTCTTCACCGCCGAGCCATAAACGGCACATCCAGTTCTCACGGTTGCGCAGTTCCCAGTTGGTGCCGTTTCGGCTGAAAAACGAGGATCTGCGGCCGGCGGAGTGATCCGTCCCGATTCCGGCCTCGGTTTCTCCGCCAGGCATTCTGCAGACGATCCATACCGCTTGCGGTTCGGACAGCGCTACAGGGTCGTGGAGAGTGAGAGATATCCAACCGGGAGATTGTTCCGCCGCCACGTCCGTCCATACCGCGAGGGGATTGTCCACGTCCGGAACATTACCGGCATCAGGACAGAGTTTGACTTCCCGCAGCGATGTTTCGTTCCGCATGTAAATGTTACAAGCGCGAACAGGCAGCGGATAATCGGCGGCACGGACGTCGTTAGTGTGGAAACGAACGGCAAAATAATCCGATAGCCCGCCGGGATGCGAAATCCGCGTCCAGCATTCTGCCGATCCGTCATCGTGCTGAAGCATGAGTGGCGGCATGCCGGCTCCCGGAGCCACCCACGTCAAACGGATGTGATCGTCAAAACGGCCGTTCGCGCGCAAGGCCGAGGGGGGAACAGCGCCATAGATAACCTGCACCGTCATCGAGCGATTGGATTCCACGGCCGGCGGAGTGACATGCGAATCCACGGCCGTCACGCTGTACTGATAGACGTTGTAGGTAAAGATCGAATCCACCGCTTGCGACAGCGCGGTACTCTGCATATCAGTCCATACGGTATCGTCACGCAGTTTGCGATAGACGCGATAGTAGTCCACCAGCGGATCGGGCGAATTGTTCCAGTCCAGAGATACCATTCTGCCGCTGGTATCCTGAACGGCGGTCAGACCCGTGGGCATGGGCGGCGGCAAACGGCGCAGCGTCAGGTTCTGACCGCTGAGACCGCCGGCCGGTACATCCACGGTGAACACGGCATGCTCATAATGAACGAGGGAAGCCATGATGGTGCGCAAACCGGTTTCCACGTTCTGGATGGTGTAGTTGCCGTTGGCCGCAGGAAGGGTGGAAGGACTGCCCAAACCGTCTGCTCGAACAGCCGCTTGCGTAATGGCGCCGCTTCCTCCATCCAGCGTGATGGTCCCGGAGACCGGAACACCGGCCGGGGGCTGCAATCCCCAAATCACGAAATCATCGAATAAAAAGCCGGTTTGTGTGACGGAACCGTCGGATCCGAACACAAACCGGAAACGCGGAGTTTGACCTATAAATTGGCCAATCGGAATCTGAACGTATTGCCAACGGCCTGACGTGCCCGACCACATCGGTTGTTCCGCGAGGCATTCGATAAAGGCCGTTTCAATATCATAGGGGTGAACGGCAGGCGGCAGAACATGCCATGTTGTGCCGCCGTCTACGCTGGCCTGAAAATTCACTCCATCACAGAAAGACTCGGTTTCATACCAGCAAAAAAACTCCACTTGCGCATCCGCCGAAATCACCGGCACGTTGAGATTCAGATTAATCGCCTGACACTCGTTGTCCATATATTCGCCGGAGAGCCTATTGCCCCAGACATTGGGGACGGAATGCGGTGCGAAATTGGTCGGCGCACCCCAAGCCCAACCTCCTTCCGACATCCAATGTCCGCCGGTGATGTCGAAGTTATTCGAGTAGGCGGGATTTCCTATTAGAATGACCGTGACGGACGCCGCCGAAGCCCAGCCGTCGTTGAAAGCGCGCACCGAATACGTTCGCGTTCCTTGAGGCACAGTGGTTTCCGTATAGACTTGCTCTCCCGGCGGCACGCTGGCAACGGGAACATCGTCGCGGGAGATTTGAATGCTGTCTACGGCAATCGGACTTCCATACAGATCGGCAATGGGATCCGTCCAGGTCAGCCAGATCGTGGAGACATTCGACCAGGCACGCAGCTCGCTCACCCGCTGCGGCAGCCCGTGCGGCAGCGTGAACCAGATCGCCAGACCATTCAGCGGCTGCAATCCGGTGTCGTCGCAGACATACTCAAGAAATGTGCCGCTTTCCGATTCCTGAATGCCGATGGTTTGCGTTAACGTGTATTCGCCGAACGACAGTGTATGGTACTGCATTTTTATGGAGCCGTTGCGAAAGAGCAATACCTCGAACTTCAGCGAGGTTCCTTCTTCGCAGCAATGCCCGATGGAATCGAACTCAACGACAAAATAGTCGTCGAAAGTGCGATAGCCAATGACGTCCATTCCGTTGGTTATGCCGCCGTAGTCCAGATGGAGATCATCCCAATAAGGAAAAATCGTCGGTCCGAAATCGGGATGGGGCAGGCATTCGTTGAAGAAAGACGCGTTTTCCGTGACAAATTGAAGATGTCCGTTGACGCCGATCCGCACGTGCGAATAGACTTCGCCGTAAAAAGGAAACTCAAAACCGATGGGAGCCAGCGAATCGGCAATTCCATCATCATGGTTATCCCATATCCAATCGTTGATCCAGATGGTTTCCGGGTCGTCGCGCAACTCAATCCATTCGAAAGTCGCAGTGTCTCCGCCTTGATTATCTACGAAAGCGTACCCGAAGTCGTCCGGCCCGCCGATATTATCCAGATGGCGGCTCCGCTGTCCGCGAGTTTCACTGCCAGCGGCGAGCTCGATGAGTTTTTGCTTGTCCGAAGAACTTAAAAACCCTCCCTGACGCATGGTGTGCTGCATCAGATGGAGGGCTTTCAGGTTTTTCGGATTGGGGGCATCGGCTGAGGCGGCAGCACTCACGACCAATGCTGTGATAATTCCGGCAATTGCTGCAAATACCGGCTTCCAGTACTTCATTGTCCTCTCCTCTTCAGTCCATTGAAGTCCGTGCCTATTTACTTACAATAAACAGCTTTTTTTATGGATGTCAAGAAACCTGCGCCCCGGATTTATTTTTCCGAAATTCGGGGGGATCGCGGCGCAACCGGTTTCATAGAGCGGTCTTCGGCTGGGCGGCGACATTTTTTCCCTCAGGAGGCCGGATTGCGAATGCGGAGAATTTACAGAGGTTTAGAGTGCCTATGGGCGGATCGTGTTTTATAAAAAAAGAAGCGGACCGACGGCGGCCCGCTTCTTACGGATGCTAAAGTGCGGTCGTGCGTTATTTTTTCTTGACCGCAGGCCGTGCCGTAAAGGAAGCATTGCGGGCAATCGGAGTGTCCTCCGATTCGTCAATGATCGGATTGGCCATTGCGCCGGCGATATCATCCACCCAGAACACCTGATCGTCCGGGCCTTCGCCGCGGTCGAACTGGAATTCTTCGTATAAAACGGTGTTGGCGGCTACGTTGGCGATTGCGCCGCTCCATCTTTGTGTGCCGTCAATGTAGAGAGTCCAGTTTTGTCCGCTGTGGAAGAGCTTGACGGTGTGCCAGGCGTTATCCGTCATCAGCGGCAGAGCGGGATTGGTGGCTAAACGCATGAGTTGCGGCGACGCATAGTAGCCGAAAACCGTGCTGTCGGCGCTGAAGAAGATGGCGATGATATCGTCCGTGGGATCTTGGATTTCTCTTTCTACGAACCAATTGAGGTAACTGGCGGTCGCTCCCGAGCCGGACCATTGTCCGACCTTAAATTTTGCTTCAAACCATCCTTGATTGGGCATCGTGTAGTCTGAGCTGACAGAGACGATATGCTGATCGTTATCGGGCTGCGTAATCGTCAGCTTGCCTGCTTGCGCGGTTTGATCCCAATCCCATTCATGATAATCTCCCGTACCTTCCAAGCTGGCCGCATTGAAATGGTCGGTTTGGTCGGTGGCGAAATCGTAGACTCCCGGCCACGTCCAGATGCTTACCGGAGCGGTATAGTCGCTGTTTCCGTAGGCATTTCCCGCCCGCACTTTGTACCAATACTTATGATTGGCGAGAATCGTGTTGTCGTTAGCCGTGACGATGTTCGCGGCTGTCCCAAGCAATGCGCCCCATGCGGTGCTATCACCGGAGCGCTGAACAACGAACGTGTCTTCATCCGCGACATCTGTCCACTGGAGCGAGACGGCGGTGCGAACCGTTTGATTCGCCGCCAAGCCGGTCGGCATGGAGGGCGGATTGTTTACGGGCGGATTTTCAGTATCGTCGTCTTCGCCGCAGCCGATGAAAGCAAACATCACAAGCAGACTGGCCGCAATAATTGCGGTGACTTTCTTCATAAGACCTCCCGAAATTGGGTTATATGGATGGAAAAAGAGTGCTTGA
>RPQS01000143.1 GCA_003818605.1 Candidatus Zhuqueibacterota bacterium
GCCGTTGCCTCAGCCAAGGGCGGAGTGGGGAAGAGTACGGTAGCTGCGGGATTGGCCCTCATGCTTCAGAAAGAGGGATGGAAAGTCGGTCTTGTGGACTTCGATATTTATGGGCCGAGCATTCCCACGATTATGGGGATTTCAGACACACCTCATATTCAGAACGGTAAGATTATCCCTTTGGACCGCGAAGGTCTCAAGTTAATGTCCATGGGATTTTTGGTGGATCCGGGTACACCGATGATTTGGCGCGGACCCATGGTCCATCAGGCCACAGAACAGTTTCTGCGCGACGTGGATTGGGGCGAGCTGGACGTGTTGGTGATTGACCTTCCTCCGGGTACCGGTGATGCGCAAATGACTCTCTCCCAGAAAATCCAGCTGGACGGTGCGGTTATTGTATCCACACCTCAGGATCTGGCGTTGATTGATGCTCGCAAGGGTGTTGCCATGTTCCAGAAGATGGACGTGCCAATTCTTGGGGTGGTCGAAAATATGTCCGGTTTTGTGTGTCCGCATTGCGGCGAAAAAACCAATATTTTCGGACAGGGAGGCGCGGCTCACGAGGCGGAGAATTTGCAGGTGCCGCTATTGGCTCAAATCCCATTGATTCCCGCGCTGGTGACGGCTTCCGATTCCGGCAATCCTGCTTTGGCTATTGAAGGCGATCCGATTCTGGCGGTTGCCTTTGCATCCATTGCCAAGATTGTCGGGAACACTGTCGGCTTGACCAAGCATGGCTGATTTACCGTTTTTCTATGAGTGAGAATCATGCCCACTTCTGACGATATATTCGGCGCTTTAGCCACCGTAATTGATCCGGAATTAGCGCTTCCTATCACGGATCTCGGCTTAATCTATGATGTTCAGGTTCGCGGCGGTCGGGTGGATGTAAAAATGACACTGACTATCGTGGGTTGTCCAATGGCCGGATCGTTGACGGAAATGGCCCGTCAGGCCGTTCTTCAAGTAGACGGCGTCACCGAAGCGCGCGTGGAATTAGTGTGGGATCCACCGTGGTCGGTGGATATGATGTCGGATGAGGCGCGTATGCGCCTCGGCATGATGTAGTATTTCCATTCGGACGGCAGATCAGTATTCGTTCGCGGTTTCCCTTTTAATCAGTTCCTTGAGAGAACAGAAAGGGTCTCACTATGTATCCAACACAAATTCCATCCCCTCAGCGGTGACGCGGAGGGGTTTTCTCTTTTCTAAACAAATCAACAAGCAACCGGAATGGATTACACCGTAAAAGTCGTACTGGTTGATGCGCCCGGATTCGGTCGAACCATCACACGGCTGGCTCACGAAATCATCGAGCGGAATCGCGGAACGGAAAGACTCGCTTTCGTCGGCATGCAAACGCGCGGAGTGTTTTTAGCGCGCCGTCTGGCCGCCAAAATTCAGGAAATCGAGGGCATTCGTCTACCCGTAGGAATGCTGGACACGACGATGTACCGTGATGATTTCCGAACGGCACTCAAGCAGCCTACCGTGCAGGTTACAGAGATCCCCTTTGATCTCTACAACCTGAACGTCGTGTTGGTAGATGACGTTTTATACACGGGCCGCACCGTTCGAGCCGCCTTGGATGCGCTGATGGATCTCGGTCGTCCCGCCCGGATTCAACTCGCGGTACTGGTGGATCGCGGCCATCGCGAACTGCCCATCAAGCCCGATTTTGTCGGGAGGAACGTTCCCACGAGCATCAATGAAGAGGTGCGCGTGCGGATGACGGAAATAGATCCGGAGGATGCGGTTTTATTAGTGGAGGTCCAAAACACGTGAGCCTTCTGCCGCACAAACATCTGCTCGGCTTGGCCGACTATTCCGAAGCGGATATCACGATGATTCTCGATACCGCCGAGCGGATGCGGGAGATTCTCGACCGTCCCGTGCCGAAAGTTCCGACATTGCGCGGTGTCACGGTGGTGAATCTGTTTTTTGAACCCTCCACGCGCACGCGCGTGAGTTTCGAACTGGCCGAAAAACGGCTGTCGGCGGACACGCTGAATTTTTCCGCATCCGGCAGCTCGCTATCCAAAGGCGAGACGCTTCTCGACACGGCGATGAATATCGAGGCGATGAAAATTGACGTTGTCGTGATGCGCCATAAATCCCCCGGCAGTCCGCATTTTCTCTCGCACCATCTAAATTCCATTATTGTCAATGCGGGAGACGGGTGTCACGAGCATCCGACTCAGGCATTGCTCGATATGATGACTCTGCGGCAGAAATTCGGTACGTTGAAAGGGCTGCGGATATGTTTGGTGGGCGATATTTCACACTCGCGGGTAGCGCTTTCGAATATCATCGGCCTCCGCACGATGGGTGCGCACGTCACGCTATGCGGCCCGGCAACGCTCATTCCGCGTTCCGTAGAATGCTTCGGTGTGGATATTACGCACAATTTAGATGAGGCGATTCGCAACTGCGACGCGCTGAATATTCTTCGCATCCAAATGGAGAGACAGCAGGCCGGACTCTTTCCGTCACTACGCGAATACCAAAAATACTTCGGACTGACGCGTGAACGCCTGGCTAAAGCATCCGCTCCACTTACGATTCTGCACCCCGGCCCGATGAATCGGGGAGTGGAAATCACGTCCGATGTCGCGGACAGCGAGCATTCCGTTATTCTTCAACAAGTCACAAACGGCGTTGCCGTGCGCATGGCTGTGCTCTATCTACTTGCCGGTGCGCAAATTCCCAATCCAGAAACCAAAGCCTGAACCATGCGAAGTTATTCAGATTATCTTCATCCAGCCAAAGCCCGCAATCTGTTGCTGCAAGGCGCGCGCGTACTCGATCCCCGGCAAAATCTTGATCGCACGGCAGACTTGCACATAAAAGATGGAATCGTTCAAGTAGCTCCGGCACGGATCCCGGACGATGCGGATATTATAGATCTGCGCGGGCATATCATCACGCCGGGGTGGTTCGATCTCCATGTTCACCTCCGCGAACCCGGCCGGGAAGTGGCGGAAACGATAGAATCTGGATGTCATGCCGCCATGAATGGCGGAATTACCGGTGTGGCTTGCATGCCGAATACGGATCCGCCGATTGACGATGCCGGACGCGTGAGATGGGTACTCGAAAAGGCAGAATCGCTGCCCGTGGACGTTCATGTTGTTGCAGCAGCCACCCGCGGCCGTTCCGGACAGGAACTGGTGGAGATGTCCGAACTGGTTGAATTGGGTGTCCGCGCTTTCAGCGACGATGGCGCACCGATTGCCAACAGCGCCGTGCTGCGTCATGCTCTTGAATATGCCAACATGCTCCATGCCCGCATTTTTCAACATGCGGAAGATCCGCAGCTTTCCGCAGGCGGGGCCATGAATGAGGGAGAATGGTCAACGCGTCTCGGCTTGCCGGGCATCCCGCCCGTGAGCGAGACGATTGACGTGATGCGTTGTATTCAACTCGCGCGGTACACAGGCGCCGCCGTTCACATCTGCCATGTTTCTACGCACGATTCGGTAGAATGGATCCGATGGGCAAAGCAGCAAGGCCTTCGCGTGACGGCGGAGGTCTGTCCGCATCATTTACTGCTTACCGAGGAACATTGTAAAGGCTTCGATACGGATTATAAAATGAGTCCGCCTCTGCGTTCGGAGGAAGACCGTCTGGCGTGTCTGAGAGGAATCGGAGACGGGACACTCGATGTTCTATGCACGGATCACGCTCCCCATACGTGGGAAAGCAAGGCGCAAGAGTTCGATGTTGCGCCGTTTGGTGTGGTGGGGCTGGAAACCGTGTTGGGATTGACTTTGACGCATTTGGTTCCGCAAATTCTTGACTGGAATACGCTGCTTCAGCGTGTTGCGTATTCTCCCCGTGAGATTCTGAGTCAAGCAGTGCCCGCCATAGCTTCGGGACAACCGGCCAATCTCACCGTCATTGATCCGGAACAAAAATGGACGGTCGAGCCCGCGGAGTTTCTTTCCAAATCCCGAAACACCCCGTTTAAAAATTGGCCGCTGACCGGCCGCGCCCGCGGAATCGTTAATCGCGGTTTTGCCATCATTAAGTATACGTGAGTCATCCTTCTGGTAATGCGCAGTGGCTATTCTACAGCAACTGACTTATTCGACGTTTTTCCAATACATCTTAAAGGTACTTGAATGAAGCTTGATCCAAGAACTACCGCATTATTTACAGCTGCAGTGATCTTGTTCGTGGTGATGATCGGGTGCGGACCGCGCGCTAAAGAAATCCCCGAGGGGACGTTTGTCACGATCCTGTACACGTCGGATGTGCACAGTAAATTGGAAGGGTGCGGCTGTAGTAAAATGGGAGGCGGAATAACGCGTCGCAGCGCGGAATTGCTTGCGGCTCGCGAAGAAGATCCGGCAGTGGTATACTGCGATGCGGGCAATTTTATGTCGGGAACGCCCGCCGTGGATAAATCGAAAGGTCAGATCAGCGTTGCCGTGTATAATGAAATGAAAACTTCGGTCGCGAACATTTCCGAACGCGAATTGACTTTTGGAGTCGAGGCATTCAAAGAGGCGCAGAAAGAATCCAAGTTCAAGTATGTTTCCGCGAATCTACGGTATAACGGAAGTCGTATCGCCGAAGCCTTTGTGGTCAAACAGGTTAAAGAGGCCAGAATTGCTTTTATCGGATTGTGCGGTACAATTAATGTCATGCGCTCCGATACGACGTTTCTTCCGTATGGTGTTTCCGTAGAGGATCCGGTGAAGTCCGCCCAGGCCGCCGTAGCGGCAGCCAAAGACAAAGCGGATGCTATTGTAATATTGTCAACCTGCGGTGATGCAATGGATTCACTGATTGCCCAGACTCTTCCGGATGTGAACCTGATTATCGGCGGAAGAAGCTATCGGGCGAACGCGGCGACTCCGTGGGTGGTCGGAGAAACGCGCATCGTGCGAACGGAACGGGAGGGTCGTGTTCTCGGCAAAATGATTCTTATCTATGGAGCTGAAAAAAAAATCAAATCTTTTGCCCCACGCGCGATCACAATGGAAAATTCCGGGCGTTCCGATCCTCAAATGCTCGAACTGGTGCGCAGTTTTATTCCGGATTTCGCGGATAATCCGAAAGAAGCCAAAACAGCAGTCGGCGATTCCAAACGCTGATTCCCAAAGCATACTTAAAGAAAAACCCCGGTGCATCACTCGCCGGGGTTTTTTATTGCCTGAAAATACAAGGCGATCAATTCTCGCGCAGACTGTAATCGGCTCCGCCTGCGTTCTGCAGATAAGCGGTCAGTAGATTGACGGCGGCTTCCAGATCCTGTTTGTGCGCCATTTCCACTGTCGAATGCACATAGCGCAAGGGCACGGATAATGTACCTACGGCGCATTTTCCCGTAACGCGTTGAATGCCGCCCGCATCGGTCCCGCCGCGCGGCAGAATCTCCATTTGATGTTTGATTTTTTTCTTGCGGGCAATGTTTCGCAATTCAGTTACAAGCTTCGGATTCGAAATGGATGCACTATCCATAATCTTGATAGCGACGCCTTTACCAAGTGTGCTGATATAATCCTTGGAATCGCTTCCCGGAATGTCGCTGGCGATGGTCACGTCCAATGCGATGCCCACATCCGGGCGTACATCCAAGGCTGATGTAATCGCCCCGCGAATGCCTACTTCTTCCTGTGTGGTGGCAACCGCATAAATATCTACCGCGTGCGCACGCAGACGACGCAGACTTTCGATCATCAGCCAGACTCCGATGCGGTTGTCCAAGGCCTTCGCCGTCAAGCAGTCGCCAATCTCAATCATATCACGCGCCATAGTGATTGGATCGCCGATTTCCACAAGTTTTTCGACCGCTTTCGCCGGCAGACCCAGATCCACAAAGTAGTCAGTGACCTTCAAAGTTCTCTTAGCTTCTTCTTCGCTCAATACGTGTACGGGACGGGTTCCCATGACGCCAAGTAGCCGCTTTTTTGCGGTGTGAACATAGACTCTCTGGCTCATCAGTGTGCGCGGATCGAATCCGCCGCATGGTTGAATACGCAGGAATCCCGATTTGTCTACGTGGCTTACCAGAAAACCGATTTCATCCATATGCGCAGCCAACATGACCTTGACCTTGCCTTTGCCTTTGCGGAATCCGATCACATTGCCCATCGCATCCATAGTGACTTTACAGCCTACCGAAGTCAGTTCTTTACGGATCAGCGCACGGATTCCCTCTTCCCGGCCAGACACCGCATGGCTCTCGCAAAGAGCCTTTAACAGCTTGAAATCCATAGGATTACTCCATTCGCAAGGGTTTGAGTCTCGATACAAATTAGTATACCGTTTCTTGCCAAATGTTGCAAGACACTTCGTAAACGAAATACAAAACCCGCCGCATTTGCATCCGGCGGGTTTTGTACAACCCCATAGGGAAAGTCTGTTAATCCATCTGTCGGCGGAGAAACGTGGGGATTTCAAAGGTGTCTTCCCCTACCACCACAGGTTCGAGGCGGCCGTTATTCTCGCGCATCAGCGGCTGCACGGCCGCTTCAGGCATTCGTACAACCTTCGGTTCAAACGTCCGCACTTCGGGCGGAGCCGCACGAAGGGGTTCAAAACTCTTCGTATGACTCGAAATCGCGCGCGGCGCGACTTTCACATCCACTTGACTGAAGCCTGTGGCAATGACCGTTACATACAGTTCGCCCGTGATCAGCGGATCGGTTACCGCGCCGAAAATGACTTCCGCGTCGTCACCGGCGGCTTCATAGATGGCCGATGTCGCTTCCGCAACATCGTGCAATGTCAGGTCGCTGCCGCCTGTGATGTTAATCAGAATGGCTCGCGCTCCGCGAATGGATACTTCCTCAAGCAGCGGAGAGGAAATAGCCTGCTGAGCGGCTTCCACTGCGCGATGTTCTCCTTGCCCTACGCCGACTCCCATAAGTGCGTCGCCTCGTTGCGCCATAACCGTGCGAACATCGGCGAAGTCTACGTTTACGATGCCGGGAACCGCGATCAAATCGGAAATGCCCTTCGTTGCCTGGAATAACACATTGTCCGCAAGCTTGAAAGCGTTGATTAGCGTCGTTTCGCGCTCTACAATGGAGATCAAACGTTGGTTGGGAATGACAATCAGCGTATCCACATGCTGTTTAAGTTCTATTAGACCTTGTTCGGCCTGCAGTGTGCGCTTCTTGCCTTCAAACGCGAACGGCTTCGTTACCACGCCTACGGTTAACGCGCCGATATCTTTAGCCAATTGTGCAACGACAGGTGCGGCTCCGGTGCCCGTGCCGCCGCCCATGCCCGCCGTGACAAAAACCATATCGGCCCCTTCCAGAGCGGCGCGAATCTCTTCCCGGTTTTCTTCCACCGCCAGTCTTCCCATTTCCGGATTAGCGCCCGCGCCCAGACCTCGCGTCGTTTCGCGGCCAATCTGCACTCTACGATGCGCGGAATTCTGTGCAAGGGCCTGTGCATCCGTGTTGACGGCAATGAAGTCCACACTCGAAAGCCCGGCTTCAATCATGCAGTTTAACGCGTTTCCACCTGCACCACCTACTCCCACCACCTTCATTTTCGCGCTGCCTGTGATCTCATCGGCAAACTGAAATCTCATCGCTTCCATTTCTTCTCCTCCAAGAGCAATATTTTAAAAGATTCCTTGAAACCATTCTTTGATCCGGACCGGTGAATTCATCCGGAATGAACGTTTACGGCCGTCATGGAATTCACCCGCCTGCATTCGTTTATGAGCGCAGCGGATCAGTCCGACGGCCGTAGCATACTTCGGCCCCAGAGCCATTTCTTCACCGGGGGCTTCATCCTGCGGGGCTCCAATTCGCACGGGCATCGCAAAAATCTCCTCGGCGATTTCCGTCATGCCGGGCATGGATGCACCGCCGCCCGTGATCACGACGCCCGCTCCGATGAACTCCATCGTTCGCGAGCGCATGAGTTCATCCCGCGCCATCGTCAGTATTTCCTCCACGCGCGGAGCAATGATAGATACGAGCATGGAGCGGCTCATTTCCCGCGGTTCACGTCCGCCTACTCCCGGTATTTCTAAAAATTCATTTTGCCCAATGGCTCGCTGATGCGCGGCTCCATGATCAATTTTAATATGCTCGGCGGATTCCACGGGAGTGCGCAATCCGACCGCGATATCCCGTGTGATATAATCGCCCCCGTAGCCGATCACCGCCGAATGCCGGATCACGTTATTCTGGAATACCGCGACGTCCGTCGTCCCGCCGCCGAAATCGAGGAGCACAACGCCCAATTCCTTCTCGTCTTCGGTTAATACGCTTTCCGCCGAAGCCAGCGGTTCGAGGATAATATCTATAATGTTCAGCCCGGCACGTTTGCAGCAAGTCAGAATGTTCTGTGCGGACGAGACCGCGCACGTTACGATGTGCACGTTGGCTTCCAGTCGAACACCCGCCATGCCCACCGGTGCGCGAATGCCGCGCTCCGAATCCACCACATATTCTTGAGGAAGTACATGTAGAATTCTCCGGTCCATGGGCAGTGCTATGGCGCGCGCGGCTTCCACGACTCTTTCCACGTCATTCAACGCGACTTCGCCGGTCGGTTCGCCCCGCATTTTGCTGATGGGAATCGCGCCCCGCGAATTGATGCTTTTAACGTGTTCGCCGGCCATGCCGACCCACGCGGCTTGCACATTACAGCCGGCGATCTCTTCCGCCTGTTGAAGCGAACGCTCGATATCTTCCGTGGTTTGTTCCAGATTGATTACAACGCCCCGCCGCAACCCGCGCGACGGAACGCAGCCGATGCCA
>RPQS01000144.1 GCA_003818605.1 Candidatus Zhuqueibacterota bacterium
AAATAGAGGTCCGCACGTTCCAGCCGATAGGGCGGATCGGGAACTTGCGAACTGGCCGAGGAGACAACGCGACTCTTACGGTCGGCATCATGGTAAGCTTCGACAACCCCATTCCATGGGCCGGAAAAACTCGCGGCGTAAAAACTCGCGCGGAACACCCAATTGTCCTCGCCGCGAAACCAACTGAGATCATACGAGAACATGCCCGAGGGCGATCCGGCGAAACGGACGCGTGGGACATCCGTGCTCCCCGCACTGTCCAACACGATACGGGTGGTACCGCCATAGACATCGAGAACGGATTCCGCAGCGTCCGGCGGGTAAAAAGCCAGAGAACCGTCCGGGCGGCTACGGGCCGCGCAAGTCGGTTCGGTTTTCTCGCCGAACATCGCGAACAGCTCCAGGATGCCTTCGGAGTTCAACGTGAACGGCGGAGTCTTCGCGTCCTCTTTCAAGTAAAGGACGTACATCGTCCAAGGTGAAGTCTGACGCGAGCCGACCGAAGGCGAAGGAGACTCGAAGATCTGCGGGATGCCGATGGACGGAATTGCATTCAGGGCATCTTCCATCGGCATGTGAAGGCTTCGCAGCACGTTCCCGTATTCATCCAGAGGAATATCTCTTTGACCAGCCTGTCCTCTAAAACTTGCCGTTCCATGCGACGGAAACGAACGGATAAAACTCCATACGGCCGCGCTGTCTGTCGTCGTGATTTTCGAGGCGGTCCACTTTACGGAAGAAAACCGGGAACGACCGGGATTGGCAGTCTTTATAGGTGTCTCCGGAACCGCGACAAGATCAAACTGCATCTCCACCCGCTTGTAACTCGACGGTTCGGAAAGCTGAAACTTCGTTTTCGTATAACGCAGTCCATACGGCAGTTCAAAACCGAAGGACGAATTATCCATTATCAAGCGGGCGTTAATCCGCGCCGGCTGCGGTTCGCGCGTGTAGAAACGTTCCACGCGGAACGTTGCACACGAAATAAAAACCAGACACACGATGCATACGAACAGAAAACTAAATCGTGGTTGATGTGGTTTTGGATGCATGTTGAGTATCCAATTTGAAGCGGTTGCGCGAGTTTGGAACCGATTGCTGATGTTGAATTCACTTTTTTTCGGCAGGGTTGAAGACTCGGCGCGGCTTGCGGTGTCTGCATCGCGGCGGCAGACACATCCTACCTGCCCCGCGGGAAAGCGGGCGCAACGCCTTGCGCCCCTACGAGAAGATACCCCCTTTTGATTCCCCTCACGAAGTGGGGGGAGAGATCACTTTTTCATGCAACAGCCGCACGGGGGCATCCGCGCGGCCGGTGGGAAACGTGTTCACGTTTTAAGAACATGCGGCTTGCGGTCAGTGACCCTTCGCCATTTTAAGCAGATCCACCCGCTTAACGGTTACGCCGTCCAGTTCCCCTGGAAATTGCGCGTGCGTGGTCACTTCCCCGCGCCGCAGCAGAAATTCACGGTCGAGATAGAATTCGGAACGCGAGTACCCCGCGAGTTCGAGATAGCCCGTGTCCATGCGGATCGCATCTTCGGGACAGGCTTCCGCGCACAAACCGCAGAAGCAGCAGCGGAGCAGATCAATCTCGAAAGCAATGGGATATTTTTCCACGCGGCTGTCGGGCGATTCCGCGGCGGTAATATAAATGCAGTGATCGGGACACGCGGTTTCGCACATCATACAAGCCACGCAGCGCGGCGTGCCGTCGGGCCGCAGCATGAGCCTGTGCAAACCGCGCCAGCGCGGAGAAAGCCAGCGGCGCTCTTCGGGATACATGATCGTCACCATCGGCCGCTCGACCTTCATGCCGAGAGCCTTACCGAAGTGACGGCTGAGGTTGACGAAAAAGTGCCGGCTGGTGACCATCATCCCCTTGATCAATTCGGGATAGTAGGTCTTCTGCCAGAGGGTCAGATCAATCTTGCGAACGGGCTTAACGTCTATCATGGCAATGCGAATTCTTTTCTCACACTATCTATTGAGCAGCATAATGATGACGCCGGTCACGGCGATGTTGGCCAGCGCGATGGGCATCATCTCCCGCCACGATACGCGCATGAGCTGATCATAACGGAACCGCGGGAACGTCCAGCGGATCTGCATTTGCAGCCACAGAATCACGAGCATTTTAAAAGAAAACGACAGAATGCGGATGCCGAACACCCACCATTCACCGAGCGGTACGTACGCGCCCCACGGGAAATGGAAGCCGGGCTGCCCGAGTATTTCCTTGCCGTCGAACAAGTACGGAAATTGATAACCGCCGAAGAACACGACCACCAGCACGGCGGCCAAGACGACGATTTCACAGAACTCGCCGAGAAAGAACATGCCCCAACGCATGCCGGAATATTCGGTGTGATAACCAATGATCTCCGATTCGCCTTCGGGCAGATCGAACGGCGCGCGTTTGGTTTCGGCCATCGTCGCGGGCAGGAAAAGCAGAAACGCAAAGGGCTGCACGATCACGCCCCACTTGGGCAGCCATCCCCACAGCAGATGATTCTGCGCCATGACCATCTGACCGGGATCAAGCGTACCATAGACCATGATCGGGCCGATGAGCGAAAGGCCGATGATGATTTCGTAGGAAATCATCTGCGCGGACGCGCGCATGCCGCCGAGAAGCGAATATTTATTGTTCGATGCCCACCCCGCCAGCATCACACCGTACACGGCGATGCCGCCGAAGGCGAGAATGTAGAGCATGCCGATATCAAGTTCGAGAATCTGCAGTTTGATCGTGCGGCCTGCGATTTCAATAGGCGGCCCGAACGGCAAAACGGCAAACGTCATGAACACGGGGAACATGGCGAACACCGGCGCGACCGCGTGGAGAAAACGCATACCCTTGGGCGGCAGCCAGTCTTCCTTGAAAATCATTTTCATGGCGTCCGCTAAGGAATTGATGAGACCCCACAAGCGGATGCCGAGAATGCCGCAGCGATTGGCTCCGATCCGGTCGGCCATGATCGCGCTCTGCTTGCGTTCGACCCACGTCAACACGAAAGCACCCGTCAGAATGCCGATGAACACGACGGCGATCTTAGCAACAACAACTATCGCATCAAACCACATTCCAACTCCGGAAATATTCTTGACCGAACGCATTCGCGTTTCGGCGATTTATAAAATCAATAAGCAGCCAAAGGATGCGCGGACTGCACTTTGCGGTACGGCGGCTCGGCCACACCCGTGAGCATCTTGCCTTCCGCGCCGAGTCCTTCCCACGTCAAACCTTTAAATGACGCGATGCTGCCGCCGATGGCGTCGAACACGTCATCCACATTGAGGTACGGCACGGTGAAGCCGAGTTTCTTACCCAACTCGTTCCACACTCTCCATTCGCACAGCGCTTCGCCAAGTGGTGGGAACGGCTGCTGAGTTTTCTGAACTCTGCCTTGAAAATTCGTGTAGCTCGCTTCGCGCTCCGCCCACATGGCGATTGAAATCACGTCATCAGCCAGCGCGCAAGTCGCGTTGTCATGCGTGCCGAGATAGAGGATGTAATCGCAGTTCTGATCGAGCTTGGCTTGTTCCTTGGCGGAAAGGCCGCGCGTGATATCGTGACCTACCACGATCAGCACTTCGTAATCTCCGTCAAGCGCGCCCGACAGAATGTCATCACCGGAGATGGTGGAATCACTCCACGGTCCAACGCCGATCTCCAGAGCGCCGCGGCGATTGGGCGCAAGATCGGCCTTCATCAGAATCTCGTCTTCCTTGCCCTTCGGTTCCTTGCCGAGCGTGACGTCCATGCTCTGCACTTTCAGATGTTCGGCGAAGAGTTTCTTAAGCAGAAATAAATCTTCGTTCGAGGAATGCGCGGAGCCGAGCACGGCCACGGACTTCGCGCCGTGCTTGGAGATGGCGGTTTTGATTTTTGCGGCGGCGCGTTCCAGAATCTGATCGAGCGTGGTATGTGGATCGGTATCCGATTTGGTGCGCAGCGTGCGCAGGCGGTTCTCCGCATCCACGGCATGATAGCTGTATCGGCCGCGGTCGCACATCCACCATTCGTTGACCAGGCGGTTGAAGCGCGGCTTCAGCCGTTGAATGCGGCGCTGCGGATTCTTGTAGCTTCGTTCGGTTTCCCAATCCACGTAAATATTGCAGCCGCGCGAGCAGCCCATACAAACGGACGGCGTGCGCTGTAAATACCACACGCGGCGTTTGAAGCGGAAGTCTTTATCGGTGAGCGCGCCGACCGGGCAGAGATCCACGACGTTGCCCGCGTAATCGTTCTCCAGCAGTTTACCGGGCACGTTCATGAGTTCGCTCTCGCCGCCGTGACTGAAGATGCCAAGTTCATCCACTCCGGCGATTTCGCGGCAGAAGCGGGCGCAGCGCGAGCAAAGAATACAGCGCTCGCTGTCCAAAACGACCGTCGGGCCGACGTCGTGCACTTTATGCTTGTGCCGCTTTTCATCAAGTTCCACGCGGCTGTCGTGGAGCCCGTAGCGCATGTAGTAATTCTGCAGATCGCACTCACCCGCATCATCGCAAATGGGACAATCGAGCGGATGGTTCTGCAGATAAAACTCCAACACGCTGCGGCGAGTGCGTTCCACCACGTCGGAGTTGATGATGACTTTCATGCCATCGGCGGCGGCGGTATTGCAACCGATGACGAGGCTCTTACGGCCATTGAGTTCGACTTCGACCTGACACATACGGCACGAGCCGACCACAGAGAGTCCCGGATGAAAGCAATAGTGCGGGATCTCGATATTCAGCCGTTTGGCCGCTTCAATCAGGTTGGTTCCGGCAGGAACTTCGACGGGTTTGCCGTCTATTTCGAGTTTAGGCATTGATGAAGAAAAAGCTGAAAGCGGAAATCTGAAAACGGAAAAGAATTATTGCTTAATCAGCGCTTCGAATTCGGGGCGGAATTTTTTGATGTAGCTTTTCGTCGGCCAGGCGACGGCGGCGCCTAAAGCGCAGACTGTTTTGCCGTCAATGTTGTCCGCAAGTTCGTAAAGATCATCCAAATCGCGCTTGCGGCCGCGGCCGTCGGCAATGCGCGTGGCCAGCCGTAGCAGCCAGCCCGTGCCTTCGCGGCAAGGAGTGCACTGTCCGCAGCTTTCGTGCGCGTAGAAGCGAACCATCCACACCATGAGCTGCGGAATGGAAATCGTTTCATCCAGAACCATCACCGCGGCGCTGCCCAGCATGGATCCGGCGGCGGCCACGGATTCGAAATCGAGTTTTAAGTCTTCGCATTCCTCGGCCGTGAGAATGTGGGAAGATGAACCGCCGGGAATCACAGCCTTGAGTTTGCGATTTTCAGTAATACCGCCGCCGTACTCGTAGATTAAAGTTTTGAGCGGCACGCCCGTGGGCAGTTCATAAACACCGGGCTTTTTCACGCAGCCGGAAAGCGAAAAGAGCGTGGGACCTCCCGCCTTGGGAGTGCCCATCGCCAAAAATTTATCCGCTCCGATTTCGAGAATGCGGGGCACATACGCAAGCGTTTCCACGTTGTTCACGATGGTGGGCTTGCCCCACAAACCGATGGCAGCGGGATAAAACGGCGGCTTCAAACGCGGCCAACCTTTTTTGCCTTCGAGCGATTCCAAAAGTCCGGTTTCTTCACCGCAGATGTACTGCCCCGCTCCGGTCGCCAGATAGACCGCGCACGACCAGCCGCTGCCGAGAATATTGTCACCGATGAAGCCTTTAGCGCGTGCTTCATCAATCGCCGTCTGCATGATGCGGGCGGGATAGAAATATTCGCCGCGAATGTAGATGTACACGCGCTCAGCCTGCACCGCCCACGCGCAAATGAGCGCGCCTTCGATTAAAAGATGCGGATCATATTCAAAGATGAGACGATCCTTACATGTGCCGGGTTCGGATTCGTCGCCGTTGACCGTGACATAACGCGGGAAAACGTCTTTCGGAACAAAGCTCCACTTCAAACCGGCGGAAAATCCCGCGCCGCCGTGACCGCGCAAGCCGGACGCCTTGACTAAAGCGGTGACTTCTTCCGGCTTCATTTTCAGCGCGCGCTTGAATTGTTCGTATGCGCCGCGCTTCATGGCGGTTTCAATATGGGTCTGACCGGGCAGACCGAAATGGCGCGAGAGCAACCGCACGCTGCCGTTGCCGCTCATAGCCGCGCTCCTTGATTCAAGACTTTGTAAAAGCCGACGCGTTTCATGCGATGTTTTTCTCCCCTACATTGCCCAAGAGCGGCGTCGGTTCATCGGGCGGAACGGGCTTGCCGCTCCGCAATCCTTCGATAATGCGATCCAATTTTTCGGGAGTGAGCTGATAGTACTGCGCTTCGTTAACCAGCATCATCGGCGCCCACGAGCAGCCGCCCAAGCATTCGACGTAGCGCAAGGTGAATGCGCCGTCGGGAGTGGTCTGGCCGTTCTTGATGCCGAGTTTTTTCTCGACGAGCTTTTGCAGATTCTCCGCTCCGGCCAGACAACAGGAAATGTTGTGGCAGAGCTGCACGACCCAGCGGCCGCCGGGTTCGCGGCGGAACATCGAGTAAAAGGTGAGCACTTCGCGCACCTTGACCGGCGACACGCCGACGGTCTCGGCCAGCCAACGCTCGGTATCGGGCTGGATGCAGCCGAGTTCGCGCTGCGCCTCAAACATGAGCAGGACGAGCGCAGCTTCGCGGCGGTCGGGCGGAAAGCGGAAGAAAATTTCTTCGGCTTTGCGAATTAAGTTATCGGGAATATCCATGAGAGATCAATTTGGATGCCGTGAAAAATCGAATCTCAGATTCCGGCCGGGTTGCGTCCAACACCCGGGAGGGTGTTGGCTAGTTATAACCCGGCTCGGTGAACTCTACTATGCGGTCGTTACCGGTCCAGCTCCCCGCCGATCATGTTGATTGAACCGAAAGTGGGAATGACGTCAGGCAGCATGTAGCCGTTAATCATTTCCGGCAGGGCGGCCGTGAAACTGAAACAGGGCGGGCGGCAGCGCACGCGCCACGGGCGATCGTTGCAGCCGTCGGTGGAATTTTCATCGGGACGGCTAACCACATAAAAACCGAGTTCGCCGTTGCCCGCTTCCACAGAGAAATAAACTTCGCCCTCGGGAACGCGAATGCCGTGGCCGTACATGATCAGCTTGAAATGATTCATGAGGCCTTCGATGTTGCCGTAGGTGTCTTTCTTATCGGGAAGAACGACGCGCTTGTCATCGCAGGAAACCGGGCCGTTTGGAATTTTTTTAACCAACTGTTCGAGCATGCGGCAGGACTGCTCCATCTCCTCCATGCGCACCAGATAGCGATCAAGCACGTCGCCGTTGTGGCCGACGGGAACAGACCAATCGAGTTCGTTATAGACGAGATAGGGATGATCCTTGCGTACGTCATAGGGAACACCGCAGGCGCGCAGCACGGGGCCGGTAAAGCCGTAAGCGAGTGCGCGCTCGGCGCTGATGGCTCCGATGCCTTTGGTGCGATCCACGAAGATACGGTTGTAGGTGAGCAGGATGTCGCATTCTTTGATGATCTTGCGCACCTTGCCGATCATCCACGGAACTTTATCGAGCCAGCCTTCGCGCAGATCAAAGGGCATGCCGCCCACGCGGGCACAGTTGGTGGTGACGCGCGCGCCGCAATAATCTTCGATCAATTCGTAGCAGTACTCACGGCCGATCATCATGTAAAGGAACGGAGTGAAGCCGCCGAGTTCCATCGCCGCCGCGCCGACACAGGTTAAATGGTCGGCAAGGCGCGAGATTTCACAGAGCATCGTGCGGATGTACTGCCCGCGCGGCGGAAGGGTTAGATCGAGCAGCTTTTCCACCGCCATGCAGTAGCCGACGTTGTTGATGCACGGCGAGACATAGTTCAGGCGGTCGGTGTAAATCTGCGCCTGCGTCCACGTGCAGTCCTCGCAGCTTTTCTCGAAGGCGCGATGCAGGTAGCCGACTTCCACTTCCGAATCCACCACCAACTCTCCTTGGAGTTTGGTGAGGATACGGATGATGCCGTGCATAGCCGGATGCGACGGCCCGACGTTGAGCAGCATGTCCTCTTGACGGAATTCGGGTTCCGTTTCGGGGACTGCGCGGTCAACGCTGTAGGGTTCGACGGTGATCTTGGATTCGTTCATGCGTATCTGAAAAAGAAAAAAGCGAAAACGGAAAAATCAGTTCTTGGGGCCGATTAAAGGTTGCCGCTTGGTTTTGGGGTAATCCTTGCGCAGCGGATGGCCCTTGAACTCCTCATAGAGCATAATGCGCTTGAGATTGGGATGGCCGTGAAACTTGATTCCGAACAGATCCCACACTTCGCGCTCGTACCAATTGGCGATGGGCCAGAGCGGAGTCAAGCTGGCCACTTCCGCGCGCTCTTCGGCGAGCTGCACTTTCACGCGCAGGCGAGCCTTGGTCTCCATGTTCATGAAATGATAGACCACCTCGAAGCGCGGCTTGCGCGGAAGATAGTCCACGGCGGTGAGATCGAGGAGAATGTTGTAGCCCTGCTCGTCGCGGAGCAAGCGGGCGATCTCCACGATGTGCGCGCCGTCCACGATGAGCGTGCGATCCCCGTGCTGCGCGTGCCAGTCATGCACGGCGGCGGGGAGTCGT
>RPQS01000145.1 GCA_003818605.1 Candidatus Zhuqueibacterota bacterium
AAATGCCGAACAGCTGCGCTTGATCACATACAACGTGGAGAACTACAGTGGTCAGACGGACCGCGTTCCGGCCCTGCGCATCATAATGCGGGATATTCATCCTGATTTGGTCTGTATGCAGGAAATCAGGAGTACGGAAGCCGTGAGCACGTTGTTGTCACAGGTATTTTTACAGATTAATGACGATTGGGCGGCTGTTCCGTATCACAACGGCGACGATACTGACAATGCATTTTTTTACCGCAGCTCCAAACTCCAAATTGTATCTACCCGATATATCGAAACAACGCTGCGCGACATCGCCGAGTACATGGTGCGTCCAACTGCAGGGGATACCAGTCTGCGAGTCCGTGTCTACTCACTTCATTTAAAAGCCAATTCCGGCGTCGGAGACCATATCGAGCGACGGCGGCAGGAAGCTCTGGTTTTACGTGGGGAACTTGATCAGCTTCCCGCGGGCGCTTCCTTTATGGTGTGCGGAGACTATAATCTACTCTATTCCTCGGAACCGGCATATGAGCTTCTCCTCGCATCTACTCCGACTCCCAATGGCCAACTGAATGATCCGATTGATTCGCCCGGACATTGGGAAGGCAATTCGGCCTTTGCGGAACTCCATACCATCGGTTCTGAAGATTTGAATGCCCGCTTCGATTTTATTCTCGTTTCCAATGCGATGATGGATCGAATCGGATCCTATGTTCTGCCGGAAACGTATATCGCCTACGGCAATGACGGTCTGCATTTTAACCGGCCGGTGAATGAACTTCCGAATTATGCCGTTTCCGACAGTGTCGCTCATGCGCTGGTGACGGCTTCCGATCATATCCCGGTGGTTACGGATTTCATCTTAGCTTCCGAGAATTCGGATGTATCTGATTCCCCGCCTGCTCCCCGGACTATCGGCTTACTCGGCTGCTATCCGAATCCCTTCAATTCCCGAACCGAGATTCGCTTTTCTTTATCGCATGATGTCAACGTCAATCTAAGGATATTTAATTCGCTGGGACAGCTTGTAACAACCCTGACGGACAACACTCATGCCGCCGGTGTGCATACCATCGCCTGGAACGCCGCCGACATTCCTTCCGGTGTCTACTTTTACCGAATGACTGCCGAAGGCTTTACAAACGTTGGGAAGATCATGCTGATCCGATAGCTTCAAATACGCGACATTTGAAAAGCTCCTCGGCAACAGGAGCTTTTTTGCTCTTGAATGCGTCTTGTCTTCGAGCCGCGTAAAGGGACTGCAACAAAAGTACGATATCGCACCTCCTATTATCAGAAACGGCAAATACCTTATAGAGGTCGCCAAAATGTATTGTTCACAATGCGGTACGCAAAATTCTGACGAGTTCAAATTCTGCCACAATTGTGGCAACCGGCTGTCTGCGGATGCCGTGGCGGTGTCTCCTGAATACGCGGCTTTCTGGCGTCGTTTTCTGGCTTATGTAGTTGACCGGCTCTTGCTGAGTATCCCATCAGGCATTTTGGCAATTTTGTTCTTCATTCCTTCGATCATGAGATTCCTCAGCAATTGCTGTAGCATCGAAGGCATTCTGTTTTCCGTGATATCTTTTCTTTTCGGCTGGATTTGGTTTTTTATTCTGATCGTAACCATGCATTTGCTTTACTTTGTCTGGTTCGAGAGTTCTCACTTTCAGGCTACGCCGGGCAAGTTGTTGCTGGGAATTATCGTCACCGACATAGAAGGGAGGAGAATCTCTTTCTTTCGTTCGTTAGGACGCAATCTCGGCAAAATTATTTCCCACATGGTGCTGAATATTGGTTTCATTTTGGCCGGACTGACACCGCGTAAACAGGCTCTCCACGATATGCTCGCTGACTGTCTGGTGGTGATGAGAAAATAATTTTAATTTGCAGACTTCCGATCCCGGCCCGCAGCTTAGTTGCGGGCTTTTCTTTATCCAACACGAAATATTCAAAACACATTGATTGAGAAAATGTCAACGCACTTCTACCGAGGAGGATCTTCAGAACCTTAGTTGGTAAACGTGCTGATTTAGTGTGTGTGTCGCACTGCAATTAAATATTATATATGATGTTGAGATTCAATACTTTCATTCAGCCATGCTCAAGCCACTGCAAAAAAGACTGGACATCCCGCTAAAAAATTCTTATATTATAATATTCGTTTGAATATTAGAAGAAGAGGGAAATGGCTATTTGTTGTGAAATAAAGGACAAACTTAACGATCAGTTTGCTCAGATTGGGCATGCTTTTTCATGCTCCAAGCGAATAGAATTGCTTGACTTGTTATGCCAGTGCCCTAAAAGAGTAGAGATGCTTGCGGAGAACTCCGGAATGAGCGTGGCGAATACCTCGCACCACTTGCAAATTCTTCGGACAGCCGGTTTAGTTGAAACCAAGCGAGATGGAACCTCCATTTTTTACCGTCTCGCGGACAGTCAGGTGGCCGGGCTGATCTGCCTTTTGAAGGATGTCGCTGCGTCCCGCTCCGCAAATGTTGAACGGATTGCATCGGCTTTGCGTGACCAGCCGGAGCATTTCGCCGTTGTAGACAGAGACCAATTGTTGAAGTACGCGAATTCCGGTGAAGTGTTCGTCCTTGATGTCAGGCCGGAAGATGAATTTAATGCGGCGCATATTCCACACGCGGTTTCCATACCATTAGAGCGGCTTGAAAGTCATCTGAACGCCCTGCCGCCCGGACAAAAAATCGTCGCTTACTGCCGCGGCCGGTATTGCATGTTGGCCAATATGGCCGTGAAGATTCTCCGTCAGAACGGTTTTCATGCCGCTCGTTTGGAAGAAGGTTTTTTCGAATGGCGTTCTGCGGGATTGCCGGTGGTTTCCGGCTCGGTTTAGGGAGTGATATATGAAGCGGATTTTCCTCGTCGCAGTCATATTCGGTGTAATCCTCAGTCTCACACTCGCGGTGCTGCCCAAGCAAAACCGGGACAATCCAGTCTTGAACCAACTTCGGTCGCGCTATCAGAAGAAGGAAGGGCCCAAGACCGATCACACGCGTTTTGCCGTGCTGCAAAAATCTTTTAATAAACCGCAGGACGTCACTGAAGCCTGCATTTCTTGTCATACGGAACGTCACAAGGAAGTGATGCAATCCAGCCATTGGAACTGGGATCGCACGGAATATATCGAAGGCAAAGGCATCCGCAAAGTAGGCAAGCGGAACATCCTGAATAATTTCTGTATCGGGATTTCCGGGAATGAAACCACTTGCAACAGCTGTCATATCGGGTACGGCTATGACCGTCCGGATTTCGATTTTAAAAACCCGTATAACGTGGACTGTCTGGCCTGTCACGATAACAGTAATACCTATGTTAAGGCCGATGCGGGATTGCCGGACACTTCCGTGAATCTTGCCGTGGTCGCCCAACACGTAGGAAGACCCCAGCGCACGAATTGCGGCGCCTGCCATTTCTTTGGCGGCGGCGGCAATAATGTCAAGCATGGTGATCTGGAACAAGCCTTGTTCGATCCGTCCCGAAATGTGGACGTTCATATGGGTTCTGACGGCGTGGATATGTCGTGTGTAGACTGCCACACCGCGAGCAAACATCAAATGCTGGGCAAGCTGTATTCGGTTTCATCTATGAATCGTAATCGTGTCGAGTGCGAAACCTGTCACACGGCTTTGCCCCATGCCGACAACATGTTGAACAATCATACGATGAAAGTGGCCTGCCAAACCTGCCATATTCCCACCTATGCGAAAGTCAATCCGACGAAAACGTATTGGGATTGGTCTACGGCCGGAGCTTTAAAAAACGGCGAACCGTATGAAGTGAAGGATTCATCCGGTGCAGACGTCTATCTGTCTACAAAAGGTTCGTTTGTCTGGGGCAAAAATCTCGAACCCGAATATGTATGGTTCAACGGAACGGCTTCGCACTATTTGGTCGGCGATACGTTCGATCCTTCGGTTCCGCTGAAGATTAATGAGCTTCATGGGTCGTATGATGATCCGGATTCTAAAGTCATTCCGGTAAAAATCCAGCGCACAAAACAGATCTACGATGAGCATCACCGCTATCTTATCCAGCCCAAAACAGTGTCCACCGAACCGGGCGATGGAGGTTTCTGGGCTGAATTCAACTGGCAGCGCGCGATCGAAGAGGGAATGAAGCGGTTGGATCTGCCTTATAGCGGTCAATTCGGTTTCACGGAGACGGAGATGTATTGGCCGGTCAATCATATGGTTTCGCCTGCGGCTCAAACGACGGAATGCAGCGAATGCCACACGCGGCGAGACAGCCGTCTGGCCGGATTGCGTGACTTCTATATGCCGGGACGGGATTATAGTTCCGCTGTTGAAACTCTGGGCGCGACGGCCATTCTGCTGACTTTGGCGGGCGTGACCGTTCATGGAGGCGGACGGTGGTGGATGCGCAGAAAACGGAAAGAGGTTCGCTAATATGCGCAGGGAATATATTTATCGTTCCTTCGAACGATTTTGGCACTGGACTCAAGCCGCGTTGATTATGTTTTTAGGTGTGACCGGTTTTGAGATTCACGGCTCCATTCATTTTTTCGGCTTCCGTCAGGCTGTTGCCTACCACAACGTTGCAGCCGTCGCCTTGCTGATTCTCATCGCTTTTGCCGTCTTCTGGCACGTCACCACCGGTGAATGGAGGCAATATCTACCGACAAAACAAAATCTACGTGCCTATGTGAAATACTATATTACAGGCATCTTTCGCGGCGCACCCCATCCCACGAAAAAGCATGTGCTGAGCAAGCTGAATCCGCTGCAGAAAATTGTTTATACGGGACTCAAGGTGCTGGTGATACCGGTTATGGTGGTGTCCGGTCTATTGTATATGTTCTATCGTTTTCCGCAGCAGTACGAAGTGGTGGGCCTCAATATCGGCGGATTGAAAACGATAGCTCTGATGCATACTCTCGGCGCATTCGCGCTGATTTGTTTCTTTATCGCACACATTTATTTAATTACGACCGGTTCCACGGTAACATCCAATCTGAAAGCCATGATTAGCGGTTATGAAGATGTGTCGGATGAATCCGAAAGCAAGCGTCATACCGAAGCCGCCCAACAACAGACCTCGATCAACTAAGGCCAGGCTCATGAAAACAAAATACATGTGTCCTTATATCGCAGGCTTTCTTCTGGGGTTGGTTCTACTCGCGACCATTTTCATTACCGGCCGCGGCCTGGGAGCCAGCGGTGCGCTGAAAAGCACGGTCATCGCAACGGTTCAGGCGGTAGCCCCCGCGCACGCTCAGAATTCGCCGTTTTATGAATCCTATTCCGGAGCGGAAAAAGAAAGCCCGCTGAAATCGTGGCTTGTATTCGAGATTATCGGAGTCATTATCGGAGCCTTTATCTCCGGTTTGATTTCAGACCGTTTGAAAATCAGTACGGAAGCCGGACCGCGCGTAAAAACGAAACGGCGATGGATGTTTGCGCTGATCGGTGGAGCGCTGTTTGGAGCAGGTGCTCAGTTCGCGCGCGGCTGCACCAGCGGAGCCGCTCTTAGCGGCATGGCGGTGCTTTCCACGGCGGGATTCGTGACCATGCTGGCCATTTTCGGCACCGGCTTTATCGTGGCTTACTTTTTTCGCAAGCTCTGGATCTAAACACTAAGCGGACACTCCTATGGCGCCGTTTGTACCGGATATCATTTCTGAACAGTTGAATCTTGTCGTCGCACTGTTCCTCGGAATCGGGTTCGGTTTCGTGTTGGAGCAGGCGGGCTTCTCGTCATCCCGCAAACTGGCGGGTGTCTTTTACGGTTACGACTTTACCGTCTTGCGAGTATTTTTCACCGCCGCGGTCACGGCGATGAGCGGTGTGCTGCTGCTGGGCTATTTCGGTTGGCTCGATCTGGATGCGATTTACGTCAATCCCACGTGGCTCTGGCCCGCGATTGTCGGCGGTGCGATTATGGGACTGGGTTTTGTGCTTGGCGGATACTGTCCGGGAACGAGCCTTTGCGCCGCGGCGATTGGCAAAGTGGACGCGATGTTTTTTGTTCTGGGCGGACTTCTGGGTGTGTTTGCTTTCGGTGAGCTGTTTCCGTTGTATGAAAATTTCTATGTCTCCTCGTCATTAGGCTCGATAAATGTCTTTGATTCCCTCGGAATTTCCGGCGGATGGTTCGCCTTTGGTTTAATCGTTGTCGCCGTTACAGCCTTTGTTTTTACAACCTGGATAGAAATTAAAGTGAATCCCACCGCGCCTTCCTGGGATTTTAAAGCGTCGTGGCATCGGAAAGCCGCCGTGGGTGTATTAATTCTGGGCGCCGTTCTCGCGTTCTTGCCGGATCGCAAAACCCAGTGGATCGAACAAGCGTTTGCCGCGGATTATCAAGCGGCGCATCCTGTGAAAGTTATTCCAGCGGACGAACTGGCCTTTCGCATCATAGATCGCGAACGGAACGTACAGATTGTGGACATTCGCAGTCCCGAGCAATTTACCTCGCTGGCTCTGCCCGGTTCGCGCAATATTGCAGTGAAGGATTTTTTCAGTAAGGATAACACCGGTCTTTTTGCGCGTCGGCATGTTAAAAAAGTTGTCGTCGGAGAAGATGAGGCTGAAAGTAAAGCAGCGTGTTTGCTGCTGGAGAAACTCGGTTTTGAAAATGTTGCGGCTCTCGAAGGGGGCTTTCGGCATTTCCGGAGCACAATTTTGGATTCGACCGCCTTTGTCCCTATGGGAAACAGATGGGACAATGATGTGAAAACCTTTCGCGAATCCGCTCGCATTGAAATCCGCAATATGATTGAAGCCGCAAAAAACACAACTCCGAAAGCCGCTAAAAAGGAAAAGAAGGTTAGAGGCGGATGCTGAGAGTTTGAAGCTGCACAAGCCGATGATAAAAGCCGTCCCCGGGGACGGCTTTTATCATCTATACGCGGCAACGCGCCAGGTGTATCGTGGTACTATTTGAGCAGCATTGCCTTCTGAACTCGATGGAAACCGGGCCCGGACATGACGATCCAGTACAATCCGGTCGAACACTCCCGGCAATTCCATGGGATGTGATGACGACCGGCCTCATAGATACCGGAGGTTAAGACTGATACCCGACGTCCGAGCAAATCGAATACCTCCAGCTTCAGTGAACTCGTAATCGGCAGCGTAAATTCGATGGTCGCTGTGGAATTGAAAGGATTCGGCCAGCAGGATGTTAACTCAAAATCCTTCGGCGTAGGCGATTCCGGAACATCCGGCGTACCGGCGATGATAACGGCAACGTGATTGGACGAATCGCTGTTTCCACCCGCATACTCCGCGGTGGTGTAATAGTCGTACGTTCCTCCCGCCGTTAGAGAATCCGAATAGGAAGTGTCTGTTGCCGACGCAAGGCATTCGCCGTTACGATAGATTCGATACGATTGGAATTCGTCTAATCGAGTTCCGGTTCGCAGGCATTCCGGCCGCCGCCAGTGTAAAACAACCGTGGCACCTTGAACGGCGGCTGTCAAATCCGTCGGTGGATCCAGCCGCCAGGCTTCTAAATTCACAAATGCGAGTGAATCGCTGGCAATGAGAATGAGTCGTGCCGTTCGTTCGTAACCGGATAACATCAGCGTCGGCTGGTACCAGCCGTTCAGCAACGAATCTGCCGCATACTGCCCGCCCAGCGAAACCGGAATGACTCTCCCGCCTACACGAACCACAGCTTGTGACAGATCAGCTGCCTGCGGATGAGTAATGACCTGCCCCGTTATCCTTCCATAAACCGCCGAGGTTCGAGTGGTAAATCGCACGGACGAGCCTCCCGCGATCAACCATGTATTCGCGTCGTATACTCCGTTGTTCAGAAGTTGCAGTCCGACGTTTTCCGCCGGATTCTCGATCCCGATAACGGCTTGATTGACGTTGTCAATTCGTTTATAGAGAAATTCGATTTCACAGTCTCCCGACGGTGTGGGACGGGACAACGTAGAGTGTATTTGCACTTGAAATGTGGCGAACCGTGCTCCCGGAGGAGAATACTGTATATTACAATACTCGACGATAAAACGACCGCCTACCGTATCGTACGCATAGCAGATTTCTCCGGCGTCGCCGTCGTGCAGATTATCCCAGAGAGGCGCGATCATGGCGGATGGACCGGCCAAACCCGGAATGCGTGAGTTAAAATAACTGTGATCGTGCGAAATCCCCGCCGTCAGCCAACCGTTCTCGTTGACGGTTAAACTGTCAAACGTTTGCCCATAATACCGAAATGGAAAAGGCATCGAAAGGAACGCAGATGAATCGCGTGCCTGAAGCGTAACTGACATGCCAGTTCCTCCCGCTGACGGAGCAATTTCCATCCAGTTGAAAGTGGGAGCGTACTGATCATCATAACGGTCAAAGCTTCGATATCCGTAGCTGTCAGGTCCGGATATGACGCTGCGTTC
>RPQS01000146.1 GCA_003818605.1 Candidatus Zhuqueibacterota bacterium
ATACGGGATCGAACCTACCACGAAAATCGGTCCGCAGTCGCCCACTTCATCAAGACTCATCACGGCTGCGGATCTTGTTCCGGAGGGAGCGGTGAAGTCGGCCGCGACCGCCGCACCAACCAGAGTCAAGCTGAGCAGGATTCCGACAAACAACGAAAAACGTTTCATCATTCTGTCCTCCTCGTCATCCTATATCTTCAATCGCATTGTCCGAACGAAAAAATGGAAAGTACCCACTTTGAGCGAAGCAAAATCTTGAGAGTAAAAAAGTTAGAATTCAGCAAACGGCTGTCGTTGCCCAAAGTTGGTATAACAGTGTAAACTGAAAGCAAGTTATCCCCGTTAGCTTCGGCTTGCAATAGAACCGCCGCACTAAAGAAAAATACTCGATGTTAATTTTGCCTTTGCAAGGTGTTTTAAACCGACGAGTTACGCTCAGTTTGCCAAGCCTATTTACTACACTTTTCGGGCTTATTTCGGTTCTTTTCAACCGAACTGGACGTAATTTTTGTTCAAAGGGAACGAATATCGAGCTTGACTTTTGACGCTCAGCTCTTTACATTCAGGCAGTTTCGGCGTCTTAGCTCAGCTGGTAGAGCAACGGACTGAAAATCCGTGTGTCCCCAGTTCGACTCTGGGAGACGCCACCATCCTCCCTGAAAAGCCTGTGGGTCCTCGGACCTGCGGGCTTTTTGCTTTTCCCTGTCCCCCGATGGTTGGCTTTTCTTGCTTCAAACTCACCCATAAAGTACCTTCGACTTACCCGAAAATCAATATTTATTATACTTTTATGAATTTTCCGTTGTGCAACGGCAACGTATCGGGCAAGTCTTGGCGATCAATGGAGTAAAGGCCCGAAATCGTATGATTGGTGCAATAAAAACCTAAAGTTAAAGTAACGAAAAAGAAGGGGGGAGTCCTCTCGGACGAGACCTCTGAGGGGGGCGGAGTCTACGTTCTGGATTAACCTGAACTTAAAGTGGATGGTTAAGTTTTCGGGAATTTGAGATTGAAGTGTGGGGAGTGGGATAAAAAAACGGCAGCCGGAAGGCTGCCGTTTTTTAAAAGGCGGGTCTCGATTAGTTCTTGGGCGGGTAATTTACAATCGCGGTGATCGGTTCGGGAGGCTGATAGGTAATAGCGCCGCCGCTGACGGTGAAGCGACAGATTTCTACAGTTTCACCGTATATGGCACTGGATTGATATGTCCGCGTCGTGCCGCGAACAACCGTACGCACACCAAAGTTCTGGCGTTCGCCTTGCGAACCACACGCATTCGGGAAGAAGTGGACTTTAACAATGTACTGGCCACTCGGGGGATTGGTTGTCCAGTAAATGTTTTCGGCGATTCCGCTCTCACTCCAAACGCAGGTGTTGTCAATATCCAGTTGGCCGCCGGTGGCCGACAACCTGTGTGAATAAGAGATTTCTTCGCCGCTGGGTTCTACAACGTGCAGATCCATATCGCGTCCGCTCTGGTCATTCGGGAACCATGTGAGTGTGACTTGCACTTGGCCGGTGTGAGCGGGGGATGACGGATGAGGAATACAGGTGCACATGCCGGTGTCCGCACCCACCGGATCGCTGGCGCTTAATGTGTAGGAGCAATTGGGGCTGGTCCAATAATTCCAAGCAGAATTCACGGTCACGTTGTTTTCCATGCGATGATGATAGGTTGTGTGACCGCTCAGCCAATCCCGATGACTCCATTGCAGGCAAAGATTATAGGTGCCTTGCGGGATGTAGTATTTGCCGGAACTGGCCCAGCCGATGGTTCCGATGGGTGCCCAAAGAGCGCCTTCGCCATAGCCGGCCATGTTGCCTACTTGATCCGGGAAGGTCAGTGTGTATGTATCCACGCAGACGCGGAGCCACTTGGAATGCGAAAGGTTGTTGACCATGATGCAGCCGGAAGCCGTGTTCACGGCCGGGCGCGTGGTGCCGAACCAGCAGCAGAACTCGTAGGTATTCGTGGTGATCTTGCCGGTAGTCGGATCATAGACAGCGGGCATTTGTTCCACTTCTCCGGTGGCCTCATTCGTGCGGTAGAGGAGCACGTCGTGACCTTCGGGAACATCCATCATGGGAATGCTGACTTCCACGGGAGCGGCGAAAATGAAACCTTCAGGGCCGAAGCGATAGATGTCGGATTTCAGAGTTTCACCGGTGGGGACATCCGCGGGCGAGCTATTAGTTCTTTCGATGGAGAACGTCTGCGTACAGGCGGAACCATCATCGAAAGTGGGCACGGCTCCCGGCGGAATGGTGACTGTTGCTCCCGCAGGAGTTTGAACCACCGTGGAGGTGGAGTCGGAAGAGTTGGCTGTTCCACTGGCAATGTCTTCAGTGGGGGTTGGTGTCGGTTCATCTTTGTCGTCATCCTTGGGACAGCCCCAGATGAAGAGAGCCAGCAAAATGAGCAGCAAAACCAGCAGGCGATTAAACACGGGAAACCTCTCTCTCTTATTAACGCGGCTAAAACTGAGTCAGGTTGTCTGATTTGCAGTATTCATAGACAAATGTAATAATAAACGCCTCCAAAGTCAATTATGGAATTTGGGCGAGCGAAAGAAAAACGGGGGCGCGAGAAATCTCGCGCCCCCGGAAAGTTAGAGATTGGTTGAACTACTTAGTGGGGAGAACCGGATCGCAATCCACAATGATGACGTAATTCCGATAAGGATCAACGGTGCCCGCCATCGGCTGCCACGTGATCTGGTCACCCGAGTTGCCCGGTACGCTATCCTCCAAAGTCCAGTCCGGCCCTGGAGGATTACCGTCGTTATTGCGTACGACTGTGCTGTATATTTGATACAGACCCATCTGCGGACACGTCCAGAATAGAGTGACGTTGTTGTGCAACGGCGGATTAGGGATCAGAATAACGAGATCATTCACCTTGCGGCATGGCGGTGGAATAATCGTCACACAATAGCAGACAGGTTCGCGATTCGGATTCGAGTATTCGAACTCGAGTTCCCAATTGGATCCGTTCCAGACGACAACATAGCGATAGTCGTTCGGGCCGCCGGGAATGCAGGAAGGATCGGGCAAACACGGATCCTGTGGAAGGCCGAAGCAACCCGGCTGCACACGCACGGTAGGCGCATGCGCGGGATCGTAGGCCGAGAGTCCGATATGATAAATGCGGTGACAAACTTTGAAGCATTCGGACTGTCCCATCATCATCCACGAGGGCACAATTTCACCGGTACATTCCCCGCCGCGGTCCCAGATGGCCAATCGGCCGTCGGGCAGAACCTGAACCAATTCCGTCTTCCAGACATCGGGGAAGTCCGGCAGAGTATAATCGTAATAGGCCACAAGCTCGAACGTTGACCCCGGTGTAAAGCTGCCGGCACCAACCGGAACTTCAATCGTGTACCAATCCTCGCGCACGCCGCTGAATGTGCCCATATACGGGCCGATAAATGCGCCGGCCGGAGCGGAGAAAACCGTGATCTGACCGGAGAGATTATCGAACGGATCGGTTAATCCGGTAGCCCAAGTCGTGATATCGAACGTGGAGTATAATTCATCGAGAGCGACGAGTTCGTGCGTATTCCAGTTGGGGACTTGACCGATGTACGTCACGCAGTAACAAACCGGTTCGATGTAGGGATTGGAGTATTCGAACCGCAGGATCCAGTCTACACCGTTGAAATAAATGTCATACACGTAGTCATCGGGTCCGCCCGGAACGCAGGCTTCCGGCAGACAGTTGTCGTTTGGAGGTCCGAAACATCCGGGGGTAACTTGGATGATCGGGCGGCCGAGCGTCGGATCGGAATTCAGCACGACTTCATAGACGCGATGACATACTTTAAAACAGACAGACATGCCGGGCGGCATAGCCGCCGGCACGACATCGCCGGTACACGGAGTAATCGGATCCCAGAGCGCCAGACCACCCGACGGAGTTACGATCACGTTTTCCGTGTAGGCGACCTGACCCTCGAACGGATCGGAACCGGGGCCGAAATATTCTATTTCGGCGACAATCTGGAACACATCACCGGGTATGAAGATTCCCGGATCCACAGGAATTTCCTGACTGAACGATTCAAGGAAGATATCGAAAAAGCTGTCTACATGATATCCAAAAATCGCGCCGGGCGGTTCAGAGCGGAGACTGATGGTTCCGCCGATGGGCACCATTTCATCCGTACTGCGAACGGAGAGATTAAACGTCGGATGCCACGGATTGATCGCGCCTAAAACAACAGCACCCGCTCCCGGTCCGGGGGCGCAGGTCACATCCACGCAATAGCAGACGGGTTGAATCATTTCATTTGAATACTCGAATTCCAGAATCCAGGTGCCGCCGACCAGATAGACATCAAAGCGGAAATCCGTCATTGCACCGGGCGTGCAGGGAACCGGGTTGTTGCAGGGAGTGGTGGCATCGCAGCCGGAATACACGGTGACCACCGGTGTCGTGGTCGGAGCGCAATTCAGCGGAATGTGATAGATGTCATGACAGACCGTCAAGCATTCGGGGATTCCCGGCTGGATAATCGAAGGCACAACGACCGGTCCGCACCCCGGATTGACCAATTGCAGGCCGCCACTCGGTGTGACAATAACATCTTCCACAACCCACATCGGCGGATAGACCGGGCCGGGCGGATCGAAATGGATATACCCGATCAGTTGGAACTGTTGTCCGGGAGTGAAAATGCCGGGTCCTACCGGAGGATCGAACGTATACGGCTCCATGAAAACATCGAAGAAGGAATCAATCCGGTAACCGCCCCCTCCTCCGCCACCGCCTTCGAATTGCGCGCCGGTCGGATAAGAGTAAATTTCAATCGCGCCGTTTACCGGGCGGATCGAATTATTAGTCCAGACGGAAACGTTATGCGTCTGGCGTTCATTTTCCCAGCCGCCGAGAGCATAGGTTTGCCCGTTCAAGGGAAGATTCCCCGTATAGGAAACGCAGTAGCAGACCGGTTCGATCGAGATATCAGAATATTCGAATTCCAAATACCACTGCCCGCCGGACTGATAAACATCATAGCGGTAACTGTTCGGGTCACCGGGCGTGCAGGCCATCGGGGTACAGGGAGGCATGCATCCCGGCGTGACACTGATTATCGGCTGGCCTTCGCCCGGATTTGTCATCAGGGGAATCGTGTAGATGCGGTGACAGACCACAAAACAAATACTGTTGCCGAGCGCCATCATCGGCGGGACATTATCCGCACAGGGAGCGGGATGTACGATTTCAAGCCGGTTCATCATATTGACGACGACGGTTTCCACATGGGTAAACATTGGATAAGCCGGATCGTCAAAGGTGATTTCGGTGATGATCTGGAAGGGCGGGGACCCGGGCGGCACTAACGGAACAATAGGAGGTTTGACGGTCTCTACTTCCGTGAACACATCGAAGAAACTTTCCACCCAATATGGATCGCCTGCAATCAGGGCTGAACCGGGCGGTATGGTCTGAATCGAAATTTGACCGTTAGCCGGGCAAAACGGGCTATTCGTCCAGACACTCACGTCATAGCGTTGTCCGGGTAGAACGGGATTGTCTTCATCCAGTGCCGCGAGCATGTGCGCGCCGCATTGAGCAAAGGCCGCCGTGCTGATTACGAAAGGCAGCAGAAGCGCCACGGCAAACAAGAGTTTTGACAGACGTTTCATAGTCACTTCCTCCTCACGGAACAATCTGTGAAACAGAAATTGTGAACAACTTCACTTGTTGAAGCGAATCATATACCCCCCATGTTCCTAATAGCAATATATAGCCGGTTCTACCGAAAGCAACAGAAATCATGAGGAGGTAAAATATCTTTGCGGTTCAATTCTTAAGTGAGTTAATTCATTGTTGTGTGTTGACTTGTTGAATTTCCAATACATAGAGACCTGAAGGAATTGGGTCGGTTAAGTTTATCGAAATTTTCAAGATTTTGGATTGAGCGGTCAACAATAAAAGCCTCCTTTTGTGAGCTATTTCTTTCCCACTTTTTGTATGGAAAGCGGCGGTGGGGGAGAACGGTAAAATTGCTTCAGATCAGAGACTGACAGGTGTTGGATTGTCTGCAAATTCGTATATTGTGCAGTCCGGTTTCTATTTGGGAGTTTTTATGGGATCGTTGCTGTTACGGAATGTAGACGCGCTTTATCAGCGCAGCGGTGTTGAACTACACGGTGCGGACGTGCTGATTCGGGATCGCGAGATTGCGGCAATCGGAGCGAATTTGTCCGCGCCGGAGGCGCGCGTATTCGATTGCAGGGGCAAGGTGGCTTTGCCGGGTTTGGTGAATACGCACCATCATTTTTTTCAGACCATGACGCGCTGCCTGCCGGGCGCGCAGAACGACAAATTGTTCGAGTGGCTGGTCTATCACTACAAGATTTGGAAATACGTGCGGCCGGAGACGGTAGAGGCCGCCACGCGGTTGGCAATGGCCGAACTCATGCTCACCGGCTGCACGACCACGTCGGATCATCAATATCTTTTTCCGCGCGGGATGGGCGAGGACTTGATGGGATTGCAGGTTGCCGCGGCGAAGGATATGGGTGTGCGCTTCTGCGGCACGCGCGGTTCGATGACGCTGGGCGAAGCGGACGGCGGTTTGCCGCCCGATGATTTGGTGGAGAGCGATGAGAAAGTGCTGCGCGAGAGTGAAGAGGTCATTCGCCGCTGGCACGATGCGTCGCCGTTCTCGATGTGTCAGATTCATCTGGCTCCATGCAGCCCGTTCAACGTGACGCAGGCGCTGCTTGCGGAGAGCGCGAAGCTTGCGCGCAAATACAAAGTCCGGCTGCATACACATCTGGCGGAAACCTTGGAAGAGATTATTTATTGCAAAGAAAAGTATCATAAGCGGCCGCTGCAGTTTATGATTGATCTGGGCTGGACGGGAGACCACGTGTGGTATGCACACGGAATTTATTTTACCGATTCCGAACTCGATCAACTGGCTTTAATGAAGACGGGAATCGCGCATTGTCCGTCGAGCAACATGCGCTTGGGAAGCGGCGCGGCGCGGATTCCGGACATGATCGCGCGCGGCATTCCCGTCGGACTTGCGGTGGACGGCAGCGCGTCGAACGACAGCTCGGATATGCTGGGCGAACTCAGGCAGGCGATGCTTTTAGGCCGCGTGACCTACGGCAGCGACGCGCTGACTGCGCGGCAGGTAATTTCGCTGGCGACGGAAGGATCGGCGGCGGTTCTGGGTCGGAAAGAAATCGGAGTGATTGAAGTCGGCAAGGCGGCGGACATCGCAATTTTCGATCTGGATCAATTGCAGTACGCGGGAGCGGCGGATCCGATTGCGGCTCTACTGTTCTGCGGATACAACCACACGGCTTGGGCGGTGATTGTGAACGGCGAGATCGTGGTGGAGAACGGTCATTTAACGCGCGCGGACGAAGAGCAGATCAAACGGAATGCGCAGCGCGAAGCGAAAGCCTTGTGGCAAAGAGCGGGAGTCTGCTGAATTCACGGCGAGGTCTCCATGCCTTTTATCAAAACCATCGCACCTGCAGCGGCGGAAGGAAAACTGGCCGAACTGTATGCGGTTATAAAACGTTCGCGCGGCTTCGTGGCGAACGTTTTTCAACTGCAGAGTCTCGATTCCAAACTGCTGCAAGCTCACTTCGATCTGTTTTTGGCTACAATGGAGAGCGAGAGAGGATTATCGGGACTGGAACGCGAAGCGATTGCCGTGACGGTTTCAGCGGCCAATGAATGTCCGTATTGCCTGCATCATCACGCCGACGCGCTGCGCCGGGAGGGAGGCGGTGAAGACTTGGTGGAAGCTCTGATCGAGGGTGTGGAACCGGGCGCGGAACCGAAGCGGCTGAGAAGAATTGTATATTTTGCGCGCAAGCTCACGCTGCTGCCGAATTCGATGTCGAAAAAAGACGTGACCGATTTAGAATTGGCGGGACTTTCCGATGCGGAGATTTTGCAGACGACGCAGATTGCGGCGTACTGCAATTATGTCAATCGGCTGGCGGCGGGATTGGGAGCGGAGATCGAAAGGATGAAGGATGAAGGATGAAGGATGAACGCGGACACTTACGATGTGACGGAGGGTGCAAGCGTGCGCACGGAATTTTTTAGAAATTGAAAATATTGGGATTAGGCTGTCAACACAGTGTTGACAGTTCAGTCATAGGGAGAATTACGGTGCTGGCGGCTTAGTTTTACAGAAAGTATAGACATACGATTTTTGAATTTTTCGTGTTTTTTGGGCCGAAAAAGCGGTCAGTTTGGATTTTCGGAAGGAAAGATTGATTTAGATGGATGATGGAAGATCGTGCACATGCACGGATATTTTGGGG
>RPQS01000147.1 GCA_003818605.1 Candidatus Zhuqueibacterota bacterium
GGTCTCGGAATTGCGATGGATTTAATCCCCGGCATGAAAAAGAATCTGCTGCTGCATGCCGGGCCGCCGATCACATGGGATCGCATGTGCGGGCCGATGCGCGGAGCCGTTATCGGAGCCTTAATCTACGAAGGCTTGGCAAACGATGAAGAGAGCGCCGAACACTTAGCAGCTTCCGGGCAGATTGAGTTTTCACCCTGCCATGAGCACAATGCGGTGGGGCCGATGGCGGGAATAATTTCCGCCTCCATGCCGGTTTTCATTATCGAGAACACAGAGTACGGCAACACCGCCTACACCACAATGAACGAGGGCTTGGGCAAGGTGCTGCGCTACGGAGCTTACGGCGATGAAGTGATTATACGGCTGCGCTGGATGGAGCAGGTATTGTATCCGACGTTGAAACGCGCCGTGGAGAACGCCGTTAAAATTGATTTGCGAGCCATCATCGCACAGGCTCTGCACATGGGCGATGAAGTTCACAATCGCAACCGCGCCGCCACATCGCTTCTGTACCGCGCGCTTGCTCCGCACGTGGTTCGCACCTGCGAGGATCGCGAAATCGCCGCCAAGGTTCTCGATTTCATCAACGGCAACGATCACTTCTTCTTGAATCTTTCGATGGCCTCGGGCAAGGCTTGTCTGGATGCCGCGCGCAGCATTGAAAGCAGCAGCATCGTCGTGGTCATGGCGCGCAATGGCACGGATTTCGGCGTGCAGCTTGCCGGAACCGGCGGCCAGTGGTTCGTTGGTCCCGCGCCCGTTCCCGATGCGCTCTTCTTTCCCGGTTTTACGAAGGACGACGCCAATCCCGACATCGGCGACAGCGCGATCACGGAAACCTACGGTTTGGGCGGCTTTGCGATTGCGGCATCGCCCGCGATTGTGCAGTTTGTCGGCGGTCAGGCGCGCGATGCGTTGAACTACACCTTGCAAATGTACGAGATCACGACCGCCGAAAACCGCGCGTATCAGATTCCGTCGCTGGATTTTCGCGGCACGCCCACAGGAATTGACGTGATCAAAGTTGTCGAGACGGGAATTCTCCCCTTCATTGACACGGGCGTCGCGCACAAGAAACCCGGCATCGGCCAAGTCGGCGCGGGCGTTCTCTCTGCCCCAGCGGAACCGTTTGTGAAGGCGTTTGAAGGACTGGGGAAGTGTTTTTAAAGTAAGTTGCATATTTTCTTATTTGAGCATGCAAACCAACAGGTGGAAAACCAATGGCGCACAAGCTTCTTATTAACCATCAAATATCACCCGCAATTATTGACTTGATTATGACTGCTAAGCAAAAAGTTGATCTTGTTTCTCCTTATTTAGAACCGTGGATTCATCTTATGCAGCAGATTGACAGTGCGGATAAAAGAGGAGTTAAAATCAACCTCTATTTTCGCGATGACAAAGCGGAGAGTTATCGTGATTTGTGTAAAGAATTTGCTCGATTTGGTGTGGAGGTTTTTGCCGTCCAATTTCTTCATTCAAAAATATACGCAAACGAGAGTACATGCATTTTGACATCAATGAATTTATTGGATTTCTCAGCTTCGAATAGCGAAGAGTTTGGAATATATTTGGATGACTCCGCAATAGTAAAAGAGGTTCATAAATATATAGGGACTCTCAAGACAAGAGCCCGACCGATACGCGAAAGCATTCTAAGTAATCTTGTTAAAACAGGAGTAAAAGCAATTGTAAATCGAATATCGGATGCTTTGGAACCTACTGGAAATTGCATTCGTTGTAGAACACAGATAGATCTTGATCCAAATAAACCCTACTGTGTCGAGTGTTTCTCATCTTGGAACAAATACCAAGATCGCTTCTATGAGGAGCAATACTGCCATTCTTGTGGAAAACCAACACGAACATCAATGGCAAAACCTCTGTGCCGCAGTTGCTATCCGAAATTCGTTTAAAATCAGAATAGATAGGACGTGGAATGACCACAACTCAGTTTCTTCAGTTCATGAATAAGGTCAAGATGTTTGACCTGACGCAAAGATTGTCCGTGCACACGCCGCCGTGGCCGAGCTACATGCCGCTGGGCATACAATATTTCAAACGCATCGCCGGCGCGCACATGGGGCAGGGAGCCAACGGTCAGATCATCACCACCAGCAATCACGTGGGCACGCATATTGACGGCGAGATTCACTTTCACGCCAGCGGCCGCACCATCGGCCAAGTGCCGATGAAGGAATGGGTCGGCTCCGGCGTGGTCGTGGATATTTCCAAAGACGTGAATGACTATGATCTCTATTCTCCGGATCTGTTGATGAGCAAAGTCCAGATCAGGAAGGGCGATATTCTCATCATCAACACGGGCTATCACAAATATGCGTGGGATCAGCCGCGCTCCGACGAACTTCGTTATTTCGTCAAGCACCCCGGCCCGGATCCGTCTTTCCACAAGTGGGCGCTGGCGATGAAGTTCAAGTGGATCGGCGTGGACTGCGGCAGCGCGGATCATCCCATGAACACGATCATCCGCAACTGGCATCCCAAATCCTTCCTCGAAGCCGAGAAGAAAATTAAAAAGCAATACGGTAAATCTTGGGACGAATTTTTCCCGCCCGAAGAGTATTATCAGGTCATGCACCTGAAACTGTTCCCGAAAAAATTAGTGCACGCGGAGAATCTGGGCGGAGAGATTGACAAACTTTCCAACAAGCGCTGTTGGATTGGGCTGTTTCCGCTGCGCGGCATCGAGTTGGAATCCTCCATGTGCCGTATCGTGGCGTTGCTCCCGTAACCCCCCTTTCATCCCCCCCACTATGGTGGGGGGAAAGAGAGTAATCCCATGCCTATTCTGCATAAGTTCGAATATCACAGACCGGCCACGATCCGCGAAGCGGTGAAGCAGCTGGCCAAGTACAAGCGGCCTGCGGTTCTGGCCGGCGGCACGGACCTGATCAACAATCTCAAGGAAGAATTGGATCAGCCCGATGCCGTGATTGACGTCAAAGCCATTCCGGATATGAGCGGCATCGCGTTCAAGAATGGAGTGCTCACGATCGGCGCGGCCGCCACCTTTACCGATTTGATCGAATCGAAAATCGTAAACGGCAAGTTTCCGGCGATTGCCGAAGTCGCGAATACCGTCGGTTCGGTCGGCGTTCGCAATCGCGCTACGATGGTGGGAAATATCTGCTCCTGCGTGCCGTGCGCGGACAGCGGGCCGCTCCTGATTGCTTACGAAGCCGCCATCGTCGTTCGCAGCGCGAAAGCAAAACGGAGAATCCCCGCCGCCAAATGGTTTCTTGGCAACCGGAAAAACGCTCTCAAAAAAGGCGAGCTGGTCACGGCTATTGAAATTCCACTGCCTTCCCGCAAACATGCAGGCTGTTATGTAAAACTGGGCCGCTATTCGGGCGAAGACCTCGCACAAGCTTCGGTACTGATTCTCGCGCTGCCGCGAAAGCAATATCGCATCGCCTTCGGCTCCGTCGCTCCCGTGCCGATTCGCGCGGCAAAATTGGAAGCCGTGCTGAACGGTCACAACTTGAGTGAAGAACTGATTGCGGAAGCGCGAAATCTGATTAAGAATATCATTTCTCCCATTACCGATATTCGCGCCACTAAAGAATACCGACTGCATATATGCGAAGTCATGTTCGAGCGCGGATTGCGCGCTGCGGCGGAACGATTTGCCGGCAGCGGCCCTGCTTATGGTACGAGTCTGATTTAACGTTGAGGATTCAGAACGGAGTATTTCCATGAAACAAACCATATCCTTCATCCTCAATGACCGCAAGATAACGCTGGACGTCGCGCCGCAGGAGATCCTGCTGGACGTCTTGCGCTATCGGCTCGGAGTAAAAAGTCCGAAGTGCGGCTGCGATCGCGGCGACTGCGGAACATGCACGGTCATGCTGAACGGCAAGACCGTCCGCAGCTGCATGGTTCTGGCTGTAGAAGCGGACAAGCAGCGCGTGACCACGCTCGAAGGTCTCATGAAAGACGGGCAATTGACGCTGCTGCAGCAAGCTTTTCTGGAAAATAATTCATTTCAATGCGGATTCTGCGCTCCCGGAATGATTCTGGCTGCCACGGAGCTTCTCGAAAAGCATCCGCATCCCGATCTTGCGCAGATCAAGGAAGCGCTGTCCGGAAATCTGTGCCGCTGCACGGGATACCAGCCGATCATTGATGCCATTGCGGGCTGCACAAAAAAACGTAATCCCTGAGATAATCGGGATCGTGTTTTAATATTTCAGTATCGCTTTTCTATTCAATCGTCACTTCAGCGGAGGTTGCTGGCGATGAAAGCATCGCGTTTCTTTCCCATACTTCTGACTCTGATCCTCAGCGGTATGCTCGCTCCGGTATGGGCTATGCCCCCGCATCCGGAATTGTTGCAGCGTATTCAATCCGGGACGGCCGCCGTTCCGTATGCACTGCAGCACGAAGATCAAATCCGAGCGCGCGGCGTGGATACTCCCTCGCGCGTATCCACCATCGAGTTCCTCAATCGCTGGGCGCTCGACGAGAACCTGAATCTCATTGTTCTGCTGACCGACTTCAGCGATAATCCGGCTCACGTCCCTCCATCATTTTTCGACACACTCCTTTACGGTAATCGGGTTGGAACACTCCGGGATTATTACGATGAAGTTTCCTTTGGAAATTTAACCTTAGTGACGCTGAATCTACCCAGCGCTTTAGGGTGGCTGCGGATGCCGGAAACATACGCGTACTATGTAGACAGTTCCAATGGATTCGGCCAATATCCGAGAAACGCCCAAGGATTAACACATGATGCAGTGCTGCTGGCGGATACGTTTGTCAATTATTCGAATTATGATTTCGACGGCGACGGCACGGTGGACGGCTTGTTTATGATCCATTCCGGTCCCGGCGCGGAATATACGGGAAACGACAACGATATCTGGTCCCATGCCTGGTCCTTGCCCACTCCGCTGCGCTTAGACAACGTGCAGATTCGCGGATACTGCATGATGCCGGAATACTGGCAGTATTACGGCGATATGACGTGCGGAGTTTTTGCGCACGAGATGGGGCATTCCGTTTTCGGTTTGCCGGATTTTTATGATTATGGTTACGATTCGGACGGCCTTGGTGATTGGAGCCTGATGGCGGGCGGTTCATGGAACGGGCACGACGGCGATTCTCCTTCCCACCCTGACGCCTACAGCCGCATCCGCATGGGTTTTACGATTCCCACCATTGTCTCTACGAATATGGTCGGTGTATCCATACCCAGCATTGAAACCTCCTCTGTAATTTTCCAACTCTGGCGCGACGGCATGATCGGAAACGAGTATTTTTTGGTGGAAAACCGTCAGCGGACAGGCTATGACGCGGCGCTTCCGGGAGAAGGCTTGCTCATCTATCACATAGATGAATGGATGGATGGGAACGATCATCAGTGGTATCCGGGTCATATGACGGGCTTGCATTATGAAGCGGCTCTGGAACAGGCGGACGGCCGGTGGGATATGGAACAGAATTTCAATCAGGGCGATGCGACGGATCCGTATCCCGGTCCGTCGGGCGACTGCTCGTTCACGAACGGAAGCTCGCCGAACAGCCAAAGCTACGGTCATGCAGCAACCCGCGTAACGGTACGGAACATCAGCGCATCGGCAGACACCATGACGGCGGATCTGGCCGTCACTTACGGCCTGAATAATGTCACGTTTGTGCGGCTTCCGGACGTTTCGGCGGCAAGCGGCGACACGCTTTTTCTGCCCGTGGAAATTGACAGCATGACGGGTTTGAACATCACGTCCTTTCATCTTGAGATCACACTCGACTCCACGATTGCCGCTTTTTTTGATCCTTTTATGGACTTGACCGGAACGTTGATCCCGCCGTCATGGAACGTCACTCAAACGCATTCAATGGGTCGAATCGTGTTGAACGGATCGGGCACACAAGCGCTGTCCGGCGAAGGTTCGCTGCTGCGCATCGTCATGCGAATTCTTCCCGATGCGCCGGAATTCTCTGTCTGTCCGCTGCGCTTCGCTGAGGCGGCTTTCAACCAGGGAGTGCCTGCCTCCGATCCCATTCACGGCAGCATTACTATTGCTATCACACACCTGATGGTGCAGCCGCAAGCTCTTCAATTCGGAGACGTGCGCATCGGCGATGATCTTTATCGCATTCTTTCGCTGCGCAACACAGGCTCGTCTCCGATGTCCGTTTTCGCAGTTTCGGCACCCGTTGATTTCACTACGAATTTCAGCGGGCCGATTTCGATCGAACCCGGTACGTGGTCTCTGGTGCGGGTTTACTTTACGCCTACGCTGGAGCAGATTTATCAGGATACGCTCATCGTATACAGCAATGCGGTGGAGAACCCGACTTATATTCCGATGACCGGCCGCGGCACCCCGTCGTCCGGCGTCGAAGATCAATCCGGATCTTTACCCACGCGCTTCGCGCTCAAGCAAAACTATCCGAATCCATTCAATCCAACAACAGCCATCAGTTTCGATTTGCCGCGCAACAGCGGCGTTGCGCTTCGCATCTATAACGTGAACGGCCGGGAAGCGGCTACGCTGATTGACGGCAATCTTGCGGCGGGATCGCATACGGTTGCATGGAACGCGGCCGGATTTTCGACCGGGCTTTACATTGCGGTATTGGAAGCGGGAGACATCCGGCTAACCCAGAAAATGCTGCTGCTCAAGTAGATTTTTCTTCCTCACAGGAAGTTCAAGGCAAAGGTGATTCATGAGCGAGTTGAAATTCGTCGGACATGATGAAATCCGCGTGGACGGAAAAGTCAAGATAACCGGCGCGGCACAATTCATTGACGATCTGGAATTCGGACCCGGACTTTTATTCGCGGAAATCGTGGAAAGTCCGTTCGCCCACGCTCTGATTAGAAGCATAGACACCCGACTGGCCGAGTCGCTGCCGGGTGTGATCAGGGTTGTCACCGGAAAAGATTTTCCGTATCGTTTCGGCCTTTACATGCACGACCGCTACATCTTTGCGCAGGATCGTGTGCGGTTTGTCGGTGAGCAGGTGGCGGCGGTCGTGGCGCGCGATCCGGTCACGGCGAAAAAGGCGGCAAAACTGGTCAAGGTCGTTTATAAAGAATTGCCGCCGATTCTTCATGTGGATGAGGCGCTGGTAAAAAATGCCGCGTTAATCCATCCGGATCTCAAGGACTATCATCACGTGCCTTGGTTTTTCCCGCAACGGGACAGCAATATCGCGCATTGGCGCAAAGTGCGCAAAGGAAATATCGAGGACGGCTTTAAGCAGGCCGATCTGGTTTTTGAAGACACGTATACCGTGCCGCGCTACGCCCATTGCGCGATCGAAACTCATGGAGCAGTCGGCCTCTTCGATTATTCCGACCGTTTGACCGTATGGTCTGCCTCGCAATCGCCGTTCACGCAGAGGAATCTTTTTGCGGAAGCGCTTTCGCCATTGGGATTGTCGCATCGCGACGTCCGCGTTATCGCTCCCTATGTGGGCGGCGGATTCGGCGGTAAAGCCGGAGTCTCGATGGAAATTCTGGCCGCCGCTTTGGCTGCCGCCGTTAAAGGCAATCCCGTAAAAATCCTTTGGTCGCGCGCACAAGAATTTTACAATACGTATCAACGGCAGGGACTCGTTGCCCGTACCAGAATCGGCGTTAAAAAAGACGGTACCATCACCGCGCTCGAACAAATGCTCTGCTGGGATGCCGGAGCCTACGTGGAATACGGAGCCAACGTCGTGAATGCGGCGGGACTTTCCGCCACCGGGCCGTATCGTATTCCCAACGTCAAGATTGATTCCGTCTGCGTCTATACCAATCTGCCGCCCGGCGGACCGTATCGCGGTTTCGGCTACTCCGAATTTTTATTCGGGCTGGAATCGCACATAAACGAGACCGCGAAAAAACTCGGCATAGACCCCGTGGAATTCCGGCGACGCAACGCCATTAAAGAAGGGGATTCGCTGACCTACGGGAGCAAGATGAATCCCAGCGGCTTAATGGAGTGCATTGATAAGGCTGCCAAGGCTATCGAGTGGGGCAAGAAATCCAAATCCAAGGACCCGAAGAAAGTTATCGGCAAAGGCTTTGCCTGTTTCTGGAAAGCTCCGGCCATGCCGCCCAATGCCGCCTCCACCGCCTTCCTCAAGTTTAATGAAGACGGAAGCCTGAATCTGCTGGTTTCCGCGATGGAGATCGGGCAAGGTTTTCTGACGGTGATGGCGCAGGTAGCCGCGTAGATTCTCACGGTTCCCGTTTCCAAAATACGCGTGGAACTGCCCGACACCGACCGCAATCCCTACGAATGGCAAACTGTCGCTTCGCACATCAC
>RPQS01000148.1 GCA_003818605.1 Candidatus Zhuqueibacterota bacterium
CACCGACCAGCGCATGATCCTTGCGCCAATCCGCAGGTTCAGCCATAAAATGGCCGTGAATGTCGTTGGTGTGAAAGATGACCAGCTCGCGCGGCTGACTATGACAACCGACAACGCTCGCCATCAGTAAAACGGCGCATAAGAAGTGTTTCATACGATCCTCTCGATTACCTGCAATAATATACATCTTTCACCGGGACGAAGCAAGCCCTCCTCCCTACCCGGCCGGATTTCAAACGGACTTATCGAGGTTTTCCCCTGAAAATAATATTAAGCGCATACGTTCGCTTTCCCAATGCTTTAGCCTGGCACACGTTGGAGGTGGCGCACGGACTTATGCTGGCGGGGCACGACGTTTTTCTGTTTTGCCAGAAAGATTCGCCGCTGTCGCGCTGGACGGAACACGCGGAATTTCCCGTTCATCGCGATTTCAATCTCCACCATCTGTGGCCGCATTATATAGTGCGAGGGCTGCACGCGTATTGCCGCGTTCTCGAGGAATTTCAACCCGACATTCTGAATCCACACTGTCCGCCGGGGCATTCATTTTTCGCCGTGGCGAAAAAAATGACTGGACTTCGCATTCCGCTGGTGCGGACGGTGGCGGATCCGCGCGCACCACATAAAAACGCTTTCAACCGGATTCTTCACGAACGGCTGACGCAGGGACTCATCTTTACAACGGAATCGTCTGCGAATCGTTATCGTCAGACCGTTGATTTTAAGCACATACGAACGAAAGTCATTTATCCGGGATTTCGCGCGGATGATTTCACCAAGTCTATTCCGTGTGAGAATTTTCGCACGCGCTTTGGAATCGGCGCCGATAAGATGCTGGCGGGAATCATTGCGCGCATGTCTCCGGAAAAGGGGCAGGAAGTTTTACTGCGCGCATTAGCTTCACTGAATGAGCGGGAACGCGCCCGTCTTTTCTGCGTAATGGCGGGAGAAGATTCACGGGAACGAGGCGCGGCGGATCTGCTTCATTTAGCACAGCAGCTCGGTGTGGACGAATACGTGAGATTTTTACCGCGACTGGACGATGTTCGCGCGCTGATGAGCGAATTGGACGTCGGCATCGTGACCTCCACACGGAGCGAAGCGATTTGCCGGGTCGCGCTGGAGTACATGAGTTTCGGCATTCCCGTGATTGCGAGCGACGTTAACATTCTGCCCGAAGTGGTTCTGCACGGCCAGAACGGCTGGGTGTTTCCCAATGAAGATCCGGCGGCGCTGGCAGCATGTCTGCGCGAAGCGTTGAATAATGACATTGAGCGAAAGCAACGCGGACAAAAGGGCGCCGCTTTAGCAAGATCGAAATTCAGTCTGGCTCAGGAGACGGCAGAAACTCTGGAGTTTTTTAACACTCTGCAAACCTCGGCGTAATCCCCTTTGACTATGGACAAGCTTCCCATAACCCTTGTTGTTGTTACGCTGAACGAAGAGGCGAATTTAGACCGCTGTCTGTGCGCGGCGGAATTCTGCGCAGAGATTATCATTGTTGATTCGGGTTCCACGGACCGGACGCTGGAAATCGCGGCACAATACAACGCAAGGATCTTTCATCGCACCTGGACGGGCTACCGCGATCAGAAAAACTTCGGCGCGCAGCAAGCAACGCAGAATTGGATCTTCTGCATTGACGCGGACGAGGTGGTCTCGGAAGAACTGCGACGCTCCATCGTTGACTCCCTGGTGACCGATCCGGACTGCGACGGATTCGACGTCAACCGGCACGCGTTTTACGCGGGAAGACCGATCAACCACAGCGGATGGTATCCGCAGTGGCGGACGTTTTTATATCGCCGCGAGAAAGCGGAATGGGGCGGCCGCGAACCGCACACCGTGGTCGTTTTCCACGGAACAAGAAAGCTCAAGCTCCGCGGGGATTTGAATCACTATACGTACGCAAACATCAAGCAGCATTTGACCAAGAATCTGCACGCCGCGTACGACGCGGCCAGAGCAATGCATGAAGACGGACAGCGTGTGAGCCTATGGACCCTGGTTTCCAGAAGTGTTTGGGCGTTTTTTCGCACCTATGTGGTTCAGCGCGGATTGCTGGACGGCTTTTACGGATTTGTTATTGCGGCGGCTTCGGCATCATATACATTCAACAAGTACGCGATGCTGCGTGAACTGACGACGTATAAACATTCGACGGATTGACATCACACAAGATCGCATGGAATCTTCCCCGAAACGAATTGCGGCTTTACTTTTTCGACGAGTCGGCGACAGCCTGCTGGCAACACCGGCGCTGCGCGCTATCAAGAAATGCCATCCGCACAGCTCCTTGTCCGTTATTGCGGAGCCGCACGTCGCGCGGATTTTCGAATATAACCCGTGGATTGACGAAATCATTCCGGTGCGCGCGGCGCCTTCTTTTCTGCGTTTAGCCGTCGCCGTTCGCCGCGGAGGAAAGCCCGATGCAACCGTGGATTTTTTATCCGATCCACGCAGCGCGTTCGGTTGTTTTTTATCCGGAGCGAAGCAGCGAATCGGTTTGGCCATTTCAGGGCGACAATGGGCATACACACATCTCGTGCCGACACAGAATACCACAGATCCCGTTTACAGCGGGCGGCATAAATTAGATCTTGCGGCGGCTCTCGGTTCGAAAGAAAGCGATGTAACAACCGAATTTCATTTGACGGAAGATGACCGAGTCTTTGCCGAAGGTGCCTGGAAAGATCGTGGTTGGCGCGAAGAACAGCTCATTGTCGCATTTTTCGTTCACAGCCGACGCATTTATAAACGCTGGCCGCTCGACGGATTCTGCCAGCTTATACAGCGGATACAGAACGAAGGACGGGCTACCGCTCTACTCTTGGTTACGCCCGGCGATGAAACATCCGCAGCCGTTGTGCGAGCGAAGGCATGCTTGCCTGCCCGGAACGTGTTGGACGTCTCCGATCTGGGCCGGTTAGGCGCCGTACTAAATCACTGCGCACTCCTCATTGGAAACGACGGCGGACCTAAGCACCTGGCAGTTGCTTTAAACGTGCCGACGCTCACGATTTTCGGTGCGGAATCGCCCGTTTACTGGACACCGCCTGATGATCCGCGTCATACCGCCATCACTCCCATCCTTCCACTCGCGGCAAGAAAGGCGCCTTCTTTCGATGAAGTTTCCGTGGACCATGTTTTTGAAGCCGCGATTCAAATGCTGAAGCCGGCCATACCATGAGCGGCGAGCCGACATCCATTCTTGTTTTTCGCAACGGTTCCATCGGTAATACGCTGGCGGCGGTTCCGGCTCTGCGCGCACTGCACCAGCGTTTTCCGAACGCGCCACTCAATGTGGTTGTGGATTCCGCAGGATTTCAGCTTCTTGAGCTATGCCCGTGGCTCGACCGACTTTTCATATATGACAAGCACGGTGCCGATCGCGGACTTCGCGCACAGATCCGATTGATCCGGCAATTACGCGCTGTTCATCCATCGCATACGGTATTGTTCAAACGATTTTTTCGCAACGGTCTTTTAAGCTATCTTTCCGGCGCACCCGTACGAGCGGGATTTATCACCAAAGGCCAGGCTCCATTTCTTAACGTGACAATTCCCTATGAGGAAGGCGTTTCCGTAGTAGATCTCAATCTGCAATTAGCCGCCGCACTTGGCGCCGTTCCGGCGGGACGCGCATACGAGATTTTTCTTTCCGACGCGGATGAAAAAGAAGCGCAGCTGCAGATGACGGAACTCCATTTAACAAATACATCCTTTTGCGTTGCACACTACGGCGGATTGACGACACCGCCTTCGTTTGTTTCCATTCCTCGTTTTACCAAGCTACTCACCGCGATTGCGGGAGACGTTCCGGTCGTGTTGACCGGATTCGGTTCGCACGAAACACGCTGGGCCAACGACATCGCACAGGCAAGGCCGCACACTTTTTCGTTGTGCGGTCTTCCGCTCCGGACTACAGCCGCATTAATGCAGCGCGCATTGAGATTCATCGGATTCAACTCGGGACCCGCGCACTTGGCGGCGGCATCCGGCTGCCCGGTTGTGATGATTTTCCGTCCGGATGAGCACGTGAGCGCGGAAATCCGCAAATGGATTCCACCGGGCGAAGCCGTTCATGCAGTTGTGCCGCCCGCATCCGATCATGACAACGAATGGCTGCAGTTTTTCACATCCCTTTCACACGTGTCTTCCCAATCACAATAATTCTTGCCGCATGTCCTGGATATCCGAATTCATTCACCATCGCCGCTGCCTACGGCATCAAAAGCACATCAAGCCGCTTGAACTGCCGCGGCCGCTCGATCTGCTCGTTTTCGTTTATGACGGGGCGGATATGCTGCGGGAATACTTCGATTCCGTCATTCGCAACACGCGATGGCCGCTGCGCATCCATTTATGCGATGCGATTTTTTCCGACAATTCAGCGCGCGAGTTGATGAAGCTTTGGAACGGCAAAAAAGCGGGAATTCATGAAGTCCGCTCATTTTATAAATTGTCGCGCAACTATCCCGAGACGATTTCTACGGCGCTGCGCGGAATTCAATCTGATGTCTTTCTTGTAAGCGAAAGCCGGATTGCGGTTCCGTCGCTTCCCGACGATTGTTGGGCAACGCGACTTCTGAAGACGATGGAAAGATATCCGCATGTCGGATGGCTGAATGCGGCACTGAGCTTGCCTGCATTTCCTGACACACAAGCCGCCGCACGCAAACCCGTTCGGGGAACAAACGACACAGTGCTGCGGGATTCACTGCGAACACAGCTGGCATTGATTCGAAGTGATTATCTTGACCGGAATGCTAACGGCGAATTGCTTTTAAACAAGACATATTACGAGCACACGTCCAGCCATTATCATACGGGATGCAGCACGGACGTGACGGTGTCCGTAAAGATTTCGATACCGGATAAAACAGAGCGGAAACAGGTTGAATACGGATTGCCGTTTTATATCATTACGCGGACTCACGCCCGACCGGAATTTTTTGCGCGATGTCGAAATTCCATCGAGCGGCAGACTTCTTTTGACCGGATTATTCATATCGTCACCTACGAAGACGAAAAAGATTTGACATATATTCCGGCAGACTGCGCAAAAGTGAAAGTGACTCCGCAGCTTTCCGTGCCGTGCTGGTATGAAACGTACGTCAACGAAGCGTTAGATACGATCAGCGGTCCGGGATTAGTGATGTTCCTCGACGATGACGACTACATCGTGAACGGAAACTTCGTGGAATCCGCAATCACGGCGGCGGCCGAATGCGGCGTCTTGTTTTTCCGGACGGCGTTGCGCACCGACAGAAGAATTCCCGCCGTGTTGCCGTTCGCCGCGCCTCCTTACGGGGATGTCGCTTCGTGCAGTTACGTGCTGCGAACCGAAACGGCGAAGCAGGCGCGCTGGGAATCCGGTCACGCAGGAGATTTCCGCTATCTTAATCAGATATTCTATTCCGAAATCGTTTGCAGGCAGCGAATCGGGTGGTGTCCGGATGCACTCACTTCGACTCAGCAAGGCCGGAATATGGGCCGTTCTGCGGCGCGCACGAAGCCACTGAAATACCGCGACGATCCTATACTATTCTATCGCGCGGATTCCGCGCAACGACTCGTTCCCATCAAATAGCGTCCTATAAAGTACTCATTGATGAACAAACCTCACGTTACCGTCGCACTGCCAATCTACAACGGCGAAACCTTTCTGGCCGATTGCCTCCGCTCCGTTCTATCACAGACTTTAAAGGAATTCGAAGTCATTGTCGTATTAGACGGATGCACGGATCATTCCGCACAAATCGTGAATGATTTGAAGGATAGCCGTTTCGTCGTTATACAAAAGGACCATAACGAAGGACTGTTTCGCGCATTAAACCTGATACACGAGCGGGCCTCTGCCCCACTCATTGCACGGGTGGATCAAGACGACGTGGATCATCCTGAACGTTTGGATCGGCAATTGGATTACATGATCCGTCATCCTGAAACGGACGTGCTGGGAACACGATTTGATTACATCAACGAGCGTGGAGAAAGCGCGCGCGCGGCAAAGCCGTTTCCGTTGAGTCATTACCGAATCAAGCGCGATTTTCAACGCTACACGCCGATCGGCGGGCCGACCAGCATGTACCGCTTAGATCGGATTATCGCGGCGGGCAGCTATCGCGAAGACTATTGCTGCATTGAGGACGTGTCTTTATGGCTGGCATGTTTAGCGCGCGGCTACCGATTCGCCAATTTGCCGCAAGTGCTCGTTCACTATCGTGTGCATGCTACGCAGACATCCACATTACAGGAGGAGCGCATGCTGCCGCAGCGGAAACAAGCTTACGCGGAATTCGGGCCGAAGATCTGGGGCAAAGCCGCGCGTCCTCTGGAAGTGAAGGAAAGCAAGCTGCAGAGAATGCGGCGAAAGGTTGAGGACTTTTTTATTCCATGAACACAATTCGTCAGACTAAAATATAATTTATGCGAATTGGCATCGCTATACCTACCTACTGCAATAGCGAGGAACTTCGGCGGTGTTTGTTGTCCATTCAGCGTCACGCCCCCTCTATTGCGAATTGTATTACGGTTGTGGATGACAGCGGCGACGGCCGGGTGGCGGCTGAACTGCAATCTGAGTTTCCGCCGGTTCGGTGGACTATTCATGAAAGCAACGATGGATTTGGAGCGTCGGCCAATGACGCGGTGAAAGCATGCGAGGCGGACATCGTCGTATTATTGAATGATGACGTGCAAATAGCGTGCGATCCGGCGGCGCAATTGGAATCTGTTTTCCGCGATCCCATCGTTTTTGCCGCAACCCTGCAATCGCTGCACGCAGACGGAACCTTCCGGGAAGGCGCAAAGCGACTGATCTGGCCGATGGGAATTCCGCGCATTCTGCACAATCCGCAAGATCAGAAATCACCGCAGGACGGTCTTCACACATCCGACTATGCCGTGGGCGGACATGCGGCCTATCGGCGGGACTATTTTTTAAAACTGAACGGATTCGATCCTCTTTTTCATCCCTTCTATTGGGAAGATGTGGATCTCTGCATACGCGCGCGAAAACAGGGATATAACACGGTCTATCTTCCGAAATGCAAGGTAATTCATGACGGACGAAGTTCCATTCGCAGCCAACACGACGCGGCATACTTAAGGACAATCACACTGCGCAACCGATTACTGTTTGCATGGCGCCATCTGCCGCCGCATCTGTATGCTTTTCATCAAATGTCACTCGCTTATCATCGAATTTCCGCCCGCTTATTGCGTGATTCGGAGTTCACTGACGCGTATTTTACGGCGCGCGAAAGACAACGAGCTTTATCCTAACATGCATTTAATGCGCTTCGGGATGCCTCTAATACGGAGTTCATTTTGAGCCGAACCGACGATTCTTCACACAGCGCTCCACATCAACCCTACGTTTCTCCACAAACGCAGATGACGGAGGGCACCGTTCGGGCCGTGATTCTCGGCGTGATTCTCAGCATCGTTTTCACGGCGGCGAACGCATATCTTGGACTTTACATCGGCATGACGGTCAGCGCTTCCATTCCGGCGGCGGTAATTTCGATGGCGGTGCTTCGGAAAATTCTGCGCACGGGAAGCATTCTGGAAAATAACATTGTGCAGACGATTGCGTCCGCCGGCGTCTCGCTTGCTTCGGGAATTATTTTTACGGTGCCGGCGTTTTTCATCTGGAATGCGACCCGAGGCGACATATCCATACCGAGTATCTGGACCATTACGTTTATGTCGCTTATCGGCGGCGCTTTGGGAATTCTGATGATGATTCCGCTGCGGCGGCTGCTCATTCGCGATGAGCATGCCACGCTGCCCTATCCGGAAGGAACGGCTTGCGCGGAAGTGCTGATCGCGGGGGAACGCGGCGGGGCCATGGCGAAGAAAGTCATCGGCGGCGTGGGGATCGGTGCGCTCTATAAAATCGGCACAAGTATGCAGATCTGGCGAGAGAACGTTGATTTCAATTTGCCCGCTCCCACGAAAGCCTTTTTTGGAATCAACGCCATTCCCGCGCTACTCGGAGTCGGCTACATTTTGGGTCCGCGAATTTCCGTCGTGATGCTGGCAGGAGGCGCGCTCGGATCGCTGGTGATGGTGCCGATGATCGCCTTCTTTTCTTCCAGCAGCGCCACTCCGATATTTCCTTCGGTGGATCAATCGGTGACCTCGATGACGGGCGATGCAATTCACTCCACCTACGTGCGCTATATCGGCGCGGGTGCG
>RPQS01000149.1 GCA_003818605.1 Candidatus Zhuqueibacterota bacterium
CAAAAGGCATCCGATAATACCCATGATTTACGGAACATCGTCTCTCCTTGTGCGATGTTCCTAACATACGAAAACCCGCTCCTCCCTGTCAAGAATTATTTTGGGATAGGCTCGAAAGGGGGGTCTCTTCTCGCCGAGGCATGCGTCCCCGTCCGTCGGAGACGAGATCTCGCCTTTGGCGGACGTGCCCGGAATCCGAATTGTATTACTGGGCGGCGGTCGCCTGACCGCCGCGACAAACACAACCACTGTCAGCCGCGCCGAGGAGGGTCATCAGACCCTCCCAGAATCTTTCCGCGACGCAACCACCATCAGGTGCGCCGAGCCGGGGCTCCCGACCCGGTCCGCCCTTGGCGAGATCTCGCTTCGCGGACCGGAATCTTTATCTTAGCATAATAAAACAAAAAGGGGCGGTTTGTCAACCGCCCCTTGGCAATTCGGAAAGGAAATCTTACACCCAGCCGCGGTCTTTGCAGGCCTGCGCCACGCGATTCACGGCGATAACATAAGCCGCATCCCGCATATACAGCTTGCGCTGACGGGCCAGTTCGGCCACCGCGAGGAAAGCGGACGTCATCTTGGTGTCCAGCTTCTGGAGCACTTCGTCCTTTTCCCAGTAGTAGTTCATGTTGCACTGCACCTGCTCAAAGTAGCTGCAGGTCACGCCGCCGGCATTGGCCAGGAAGTCCGGAATCAGGAAGATGCCGCGTTCCTGGATAACCTTGTCAGCTTCCGGAGTCGTCGGGCCGTTCGCGCCTTCGGCAATCAACCGCACGCGTTTGTGAATCTTGTTCACGTTTTCGCCCGTGATCTGATTCTCGATGGCTGCCGGGAACAGAATGTCCACTTCCTGCTCGATCCATGCGTCGCCGGGCAGAATCTCGTAGCCAAGCTGCTTCGCCTTTTCCTTGTCAATGCCGCCGAAACGGTCCGTGATGCCCCACAGCCCTTTCAGATCCACGCCGTCTTTCTTGCGGTATGTGTAGGAAGTCTGATCCTTCTGATCCCAGCACGATACGCAAATCACCTTGCCGCCGAGTTTCGTGTAGAGTTCAATCGCGTACTGCGCCACGTTGCCGAAACCCTGCACGGAGGCAATGGTGTTCTTCGGATCAATGCCGAGCTGCTTTAAAGCTTCGCGCACGGTGTAAACCACGCCGTAACCGGTGGCTTCGGTACGTCCCAAAGAACCGCCCATGCCCACCGGCTTGCCGGTGATGAAGCCGGGGAAATGACCGTTGTGAATCTTCTCGTATTCATCGAGCATCCACAACATGTGCTGAGCGTTCGTCATAACGTCCGGTGCGGGAACATCCTGCAGCGGGCCGATGACGCGCGCAATCTGACGAACCCAACCGCGGCAAATCTGCTCTTGCTCGCGGGCCGAAAGGTTGTGCGGATCACAGATCACGCCGCCCTTGCCGCCGCCCAAAGGAATATCCACGACTGAACACTTCCACGTCATCCACGTGGCCAGCGCGCGCACGGTATCCAACGATTCATGCGGGTGAAAACGAATGCCGCCCTTACCCGGACCGCGGGCGTCGTTGTGCTGCACGCGGAAACCGCGAAACACTTTAACGCTGCCGTCGTCCATACGGACGGGAATCAAAAACGCATACTCGCGCATCGGGTTGCGCAACAGGTCGCGCGTGCCGGGATCAAGCTGAAGCAGATCGGCCACTTTGTCAAACTGCGCCTGCGCCATTTCAAACGGATTAAAAGCCTTGGCGTTCATCACAGACCTTTCTAAATAGTCACTCATGCGCCTGCTTGAAAGCGAACAGGCGCTACGCTTGCTGAAGATCAACCCCAACCGGGGCGTTTCGGAACAAACCTAAATATAGAAAAATTTCACGAAATAATAAAGCCCTCCCGAATTCCGCGCCCGCTGCACAAAACCCGTTTTTCCCATGAGTTGCAACAAAAGTTTAAGTACTAATTGAAAGAGGACTCCTCTGTCCGATGCCTCTTGTAAAGTGCGGATACGCATTTAAAGCTTTCTTAAAATGTATAGAGAATGCGATAATCAAGTGAAATGTCTACAAATATTCCCGATAATCCAACGCAGCAATTCGGAAGCAGAAACCGGAGAGCATGAATCGGGAAAAGAATGTTTTACGAGCTCAGTATTCCGTTGACTTTCCTTCCGAGCGAGGGTATCTTAACACGATCCGGACTTTTATCTATTACAATTCCTATCATTCATGTCCAGAATCATCCACGCCATAGCATTACTCTTAGCTATTCCCCTGTCTGCACTGGCTCTGGTGTCGGAGTCGGGAACGTTGCGCGGCTTTTTATTGGGTGCATGCCCGGGCTGTGCTTACGATAACTGGACCAGTCACGTCGTGGAAGGCCTCGCCCTTGCAGGCTTTAACGATTACGGCCCCAGTTTTCTTGACCCGCAGACCAACGGTTTTGGTCATTTCACTCCTATTCAGGATGGAGCCGCCGGAGATACCATCCTCTCGCAATGGAAGGACGTTTTTCTCGGAGCGATTTACGCGGAATGGCCGCGCGTGGATTCTCTTCTGAATGAACGAAAAGCGGAATGGAACTACGAACTGGTCAGCTTTACCGATACGGAACTCGAAGAATCCTACTACATCATTCGCGAAAATTTGGACAGCAGCTACTTCGACAATAACGTGGACTCGATTCCCGGCGATGATGTGATCGGCAGTTTCGCCAACGGATGGGGTATCTATATTTTCAATACCAGTCCGGCGCGGCCCAAAGTGGTTGTGCAGGTGGTTCATCCGCAGGATGATTTTATTGCCGTCCCCGCCGCCCTGGAATTATATATTCGCATGGATGCGTACGTCTTGATGATTACCGGAGCGGGACGGGAAGCGGTGTGGGACTCGTTGCATCCGCCTTACAATAACACCAAATCCTTATGCGATCCCAGCCGCAACGGCCGCCATCCCTATCACGCCGGATTTCAGGTTATCTTCGATGAACTCGATCATGGGCCAACTGATCAACTCGTTACCATCCAAATGCATTCCTACGACGGGACGATTCACGGATCGCTGGCCGATGCGCACGTCACCTCATCCTGCGAGGACGACAAGCCCAATCCCCCGATTCGGGATGTGGCCGAACACTTGGATCTGGTCAATCTGATGAACAAATATCCGGTGGACGGATTGTCCGAAGACCCCGCCGTTCGCCAGCGGATAGACCGCTACATTTCCCTGTGGTGTAATCCCTCCTATTCGTACTATGGGGACGAAGATACATTATCCATTTCGACCAACGTGGACTTGTGCGGATACAGCGGCAATGTGCAGGCGCATTATTGCCACGATGCTCATGTGGGACATTCCGCGCATAACATCTACGTGGATCCGGAAAACTTTATTCATATCGAGCTGGATGAATATCCGGATGCGCTCTGGACCCAGGGGAATCCCGACTGGAGCCGCTGGCTGGCCGGGCCGATTCCCGCCACCATGGAAACATACGCTCTGGTTCTCGAATATTACGAACCGTTCCTTGCCGCTTTGGATAGCGCTATCTGGCACAGCCATTTCAGCAGCGATACCATTCCGCCGCTGCCGGTGGAGGTCTATCAGGTCACGCAGCTAAACAACAGCGAAGTGTACGTGCGCTGGACGCCGCAGGCGGAAGATCGCGCCTTCGATACCTACCTCCTGTACTACGACACTCTGGAGATCAGCGAGACGTCGCCGTATCTCACTCGCGCAACGTCTTATCTTTCCGCTCTGCGTGACTATCACACCGCAGCATCGGTTCTGAAAGGATTGACACGGGGGCCGGAACGCTATTATTTTGCCGTTGGCAGCCGCGATATCTGGGGCAATACTCAGCCGCCCGGAGTTTCATGGCAGGTTACCGACGGGCCGGTACTCGATTTGACCGTGCAAGTACTCGGAACGGATACTATAGAATTCAATTGGATTAGTCATCCGGGCGATTCGATCTATAATATCTACCGTCAGACTTCACCCGATAGTGCATTCGTTTTCTTTCTTGCATCCGATACCAATCAGGTTCGCATTGCCGTGACCGATACTCTCGAACGCGTGTTCTATCGAATCTCCCGCGTATTGAAACCGTAATCAATTACGGTCACCGAACCGGGTAAACAAGCCAGCACCCTCCCGGGTGTTGGTCGCAACCACCGAGCCGGGTAAACTAGCCAACACCCTCCCGGGTGTTGGTCGCAACCCGGTCCGGATGACGAGACCTCGTCCGCTTAAAGCGAGATCTCGTCAAAGACGGACTAAAGGCGGGCCGGAATTATCTGGACAACATTATTTGACGGGTCACATCCCGTCTTTTTTATTGACTGAAAAGATCGCCGTTGTGACTCTCCAGAGTCGCAATGGCGTTGTTGCTGCTTATTCGACCAATGGCGGTGAGATATGCTTGACGGAAAGACGCAGATTTTTCCGCCTGACGTTGATCATTTCACAGCTAAATCGTGGCTCTTGCCGAGGTTGCCATTTCGCAACAATGCGCAGTCTCGAAAATAATCAATGAGATAGAAAACTATTCCGAACGTTGGTTTCGCGGCGCGACGTTTGCAAAAGCCATGTTATCTTAGTATCTTAGAGGCCGTTTCCGGGAGTTCTTCAGAGGAATGAATCCAACGACTCCCGACCTGAACGGTACTCCGAATCTTTCCAACCAGTGGGTTGTTTTCCATGCGAATCAGCGTATTTGGTCTTGGCTACGTCGGCTGTGTGTCGGCAGCCTGTTTCTGCGATCTGGGTCATGAAGTTTGGGGCATTGACGTGGATCCCGGTAAAGTGGACTTTATTCGCAAGGGACAGAGTCCCATTGTCGAAGAAGGTCTGGGCGATTTAATTGCCAAGTATTCCCGCGCGGGAACGCTGCACGGAACCACGTCGGTTGCCGAGGCAATTGCCAACACCGAAGTGTCTCTCATCTGTGTCGGTACGCCGTCGCTCGAATCGGGTGCGCTGAATATCGAATACGTGCAGCGCGTAGCGATGGAAATCGGTGCGGCCATGAAAGAGTGCGGCCATCGCCACATGGTGATTGTCCGCAGCACGATGCTGCCGGGCACCACGCGCCGCGAAGTGCTGCCGCGATTGGAAGCCGCTTCCGGAATGAAAGAAGGAAAGGATTTCTTCTTAGCCTATAACCCGGAATTTCTGCGCGAAGGCAGCGCGATTAAAGACTTCTACGAACCGCCGAAAACCGTCGTCGGAGGCTTCCGCCGTGAAACCGCCGAACAAGCCGCTGCGATCTATGCCAAGCTCACCGCACCGCTGTTTCTGGCCGGAATCGAAGAAGCGGAAATGGTGAAATATGCCGACAACGTATTCCATGCCGTAAAAATCGTGTTCGGCAATGAGATCGGAGCCGTAGCCAAGCCGCTCGGTGTGGACAGCCACCGCGTAATGGAAATTTTCTGCGCCGATACCAAACTGAATCTTTCGCCCTATTATCTGAAACCGGGCTTCGCTTTCGGCGGTTCCTGTCTGCCGAAAGATGTCCGTGCGCTCTCTTCGCGCGCGCGCGAACTCAACATTAAAACTCCCATGCTGTTCTCGCTGATGGAAGCTAACCGTGAACACGTGCAGCGCGCGGTGAAGATGATTCAGTCTTTCGGCAAGAAAAAGATCGGACTTCTTGGTTTGGCATTTAAAGCGGGCACGGACGATCTGCGGGAAAGCCCGATGGTGGAGTTGGTTGAGATTCTGCTGGGAAAGGGCTATCAGATTAAGATCTATGACAAGAATGTTTCATTAGCCCGGCTGGTGGGAGCAAACCGTAAGTTCATCGAAACGGTTCTGCCGCATTTGGCTGAACTGCTTTGCCCGACTACGGACGAAATTCTGAATCATGCGGAAGTAATCATCGTCGCCAATCCCGACCGCGATTTCCCGCCCGTGCTGCAAAAAGCCAAACCGGATCAGATTATTTTCGATCTGGTGCACATCTTCCCCGAGCCGCCGCGCAAGGAAAATTATCATGGCTTCTGCTGGTAAGGTTCTCATTGTAGTTGAGAACCTGTCCGTGCCGTTCGACCGGCGCGTGTGGCAGGAAGCCCACACTCTTGCTGCCAACGGTTGGCGCGTGAGCGTGATTTGTCCGCGCATGGTGGATCGCCGCCATTTCGAAATGCTCGAGGGAGTGGCGATCTATCGCTATTGGCTGCCCTACACGGCCAGCCGCGCGCTCGGCTACTTTATCGAGTATCCGTGGGCGATGCTCATGACGTTTTTTTATGCCTGCTACGTTTTTCTGCGGCGCGGCTTCCACATTATTCACGCCTGCAATCCGCCCGATTTATTTTTCGCCGTCGCGCTTCCCTTCAAACTCTTCGGCGTGAAATTTCTCTTCGATCAGCACGATCTCTGCCCGGAAACGTTTCTGTCCAAATTCGAGAAAAAGGGAAAGAGTCTGTTGAAGGCTCTCTATTGGCTGGAACGCTGCACCTACCGCACAGCCAATGCCGTTATTGCCACGAACGAATCGTACAAAAAGATCGCGGTGGAACGCGGCGGCATTCCGGCGGAGAAAGTTTGGGTCGTGCGCAGCGCGCCGGATCTTTCGCGTTTCGTTCCGACCGCTCCCAATCCCGAACGTAAAAAAGGAAGGAAATATCTGGTCACGTATCTGGGGACGATGGGGCAGCAGGATGGATTGGATTATCTGCTGCGCAGTGCGCGCATTATCCGCCACGAATGGAAGAGGACGGACATTCAGTTCACGCTGATGGGCGGAGGCGAGAATCTGGCCAACTTGCGCGGCATGGCGAAAGAGATGGATTTGAACGACGTCGTGGAGTTCACGGGCCGCGTTTCCAATGAACTGGTCTGCGAAACGCTGTGCACGGCGGATGTCTGCGTGGCTCCCGATCCGATCAATCCGCTCAACGACAAATCCACCATGAATAAAATCCTCGAATACATGGCCATGTCGCGGCCTATCGTGTCGTATCATCTGACCGAATCGGCTTACTCCGCGGGCGAGGCGGCCGTGTATGCGAAGGACAACGACGAAGAAGATTTCGCGCGCTGCATTATTCAATTGCTGAACGATCCTGCGCGCTGCCAACAAATGGGATCGAAGGGCTGTGCGCGTTTCCGCCGCGAACTGTCGTGGGAGTACAGCACCGAGCAGCTGCTTGCGGCGTACAATTCCCTGCAATAAATTATTTCGCCGTTGTCGGTCTCCCGACCGGCAATGTAAAAAATATTAAAGACCGGATCCTGCGATCCGGTCTTTTGTTTTAGCTAAATTCGAGCGTCAATCAAATCAGCAAGCTTGCCGCCGCCAGACTGAACTGCGCATGATTTTCGGAGCAGAGCGGAGACACGGCCACGGGACACGGTCCGCCGATGATGACGGTGGCATTCTGATGTTCGCCGGTCAAATGCATAAGATCAACGAACGATGCGAAACTGTTGAGATCCGGCGGCACGATGAGGTCGGCTTGCCCGCCGATTTCGCTCTTGAAATTCTTGTCCGCGCAGGCTTGCGGGCTGATCGCCAAGTCCAAAGCCAGCGGCCCGTCCACTTTCACTTTGCCGAATTGTCCGCGCGCTCCCATGTGGCCGAGAACAGCTTCCCAAATCGTGGAAGGAACTCCCGGAGAAATGGATTCCACGCACGAAAGCAGAGCCACTTTCGGCTCGGGTTCACCGAGCATTGTCATGGCGCGGATCATTGCCTGCACAGCCTTGAGCGATTCGGCAATCACGTCGTAATGCGCGCCGGGAGTGCATCCCGCCCAGAGTAATTTCTGATAAGCAGGCAATTCAAAACCGCAAAGAAGAGTTAGCGGCGGATTCTCTTTCGGCAGCGCGCGTTCGATGCTGCGCAGAATTTTTACGGATTCCAGCGAGGAAACAAACAGCAGGTCGGTTTCTTTTTTGGTCGCAGCTTCTACAGCCTTCGCGATTCCTTCGTCGATGCCTTCCTGCCGCTTGATTTTCCAGCCGCGCGCTTCCCATTCTTTG